>VBPK01000100.1:966-4058 GCA_005877225.1 Nitrososphaerota archaeon | reverse complement strand
TAGCCGAAGGCCAGCCGGGTGTCGCCCTTCACGCCCTGAAGAGTCGCGAAGGCTGGGAAAAGGGCGGTGGCAATCGCGGAGATGAAGTAGTTGTTTATGACGATGACGAAGTACATTGCCGCCTGGTAGTAGCCTACCGAAACGTTGTTCGCGATGGCTGAGAGAACAATCGTGACGTACTGCGTCGCGACCGTGATGGAGAGACCTCCGACGTAGACAGGCACGCCGTAACGGAGCATCTCGTGAATGTCATTCCCGAAAGTTCTGCGGCTCGTCGCAAGGCGCTTCGGCATCCGAAGGTATAGCACGCCGCCCGTCGCAGCTCCCGCCACTATGAGCCCCACGATCTGTCCGAGGAGCGCCCCCAGGACTCCCAGCCCGATGAGAATTAGCGAGACGGAAAACACAAGCTTCAGGGCCGCCTGGGCGATCGTCGAGAGACCGATGGGGCGCATCGCCCCGAACCCCAGCAAGGCCGCATTAACAGATTGAAAGAGGGTCTGGACGAGAATTAGGGAGGATGCGACTTCACTGAGACCGGTCAGCTCAGGCCTGTGCAAGACGAAACTCGAAAGGTAAGAAGACCCACCGAGGGCCACGAGGAAGAGAAAGATTCCAGAAATGAAGATGAAAATCAGGCCGTGAAAAGTCAGCCTCCTGGCGACTTCGGGTTCGCCCTTGGAGAGGTGCAGGGCCGCGTACCGAGTGATTCCTATGTTTATCCCGAGCCCGACGAAACTCTGGAGCAGATTGGGAAGAACGAGGAGAAGGGTGTAGGCGCCAATACCAGCGGGACCGAGAAGCCTCGTGACGACGATGGCAGTTACTGCCAAAATGGTGGCGGAGATGATGTTACCGGTGAATAAAATGAAAGAGCCGCTGGCGGATCGTCTTGCTACTTCAATGTCCGCCAAGGGTTACTTAATCCACTCCGCCTGGGGAGAGCAAAACGTTCAACACATACCCACCTCGGAGCCTGCATTTAGTCAATAGCGTCAAATGTGTCGGCCTTTTTGCAAGGCGAATAGAATTGATCTCGCCAATCCACCCGAATTTCGCCGTATCGCAAATGTGGCCCGTTTTTGAGAGGATTTAATCGCCCTAAACGGCAGTACCTCGGCGAACTCGGCAAATCCGTGACGCAAAATAGTCGCACGAGACGAGAGAACAAAGAAATTCAAGAGAAGAATATCCGTAAAGCACGGAAAGCTTGAGTCTTGCCCGCGGGGTGAAGAGAGGAGACCAGCCAAAGGGTAGACTACGCGTCATCCCTTCCCGAGTTCGGCCTGACAACTTCTGGGACCGTCCCGACAAGAGCCTTCGCTACTCTTGCAGCGCCATCTTCGAAGACGCTGTCGTGTATCTCTACAACTAATCTTCGTCGCTGATGATAGCCCCGCGTATTTCGCCGCCAGGGTGGGCGGTCGTGTGGATGTTGACGTAGGTCACACCCGCGCGCATCGACGTAATGAGGCCAGCGAAGTTGCCGGCGGCAATTCCTTGAAGCGATGGGCCGACGACATCTGCAGCGGTTATGATTCCGGTCACGGTTCCCGAGGAATCAGGGCAGGCAGGTTTGCCGCCTCCTCCACAGAGGAAGGCCGAGACTCCTCCGGCTATTGCTGGCGCGCCTAGGTGGATGTGAGCGGCGGCTGCTCCGACAAGGCCGGCATACGAGAGAGTATAGGTCAGAGTTGTCCCGTCGTCGCTCAGGGTGGCTTTGAAGGTGCCGCTTCCGCTCGAGAAGAGCGTGGGAGTTTCCTGGAATCCGCTGAGCTTCGCCCTGAACTGTCCGTTATTATCCTGCTCATCTCTGTCGCCTGCTCGAGGCGCTCCGAAGACGGTGAGAGTTGTGGCGGTCGTCAAGACCCCGATCACCAACGTTGCGAAGATAGCTTGGTGAAGCTTCTTCAACAGGCGCACCCCGGCGAACAACTTATTTAACTGAATTGCCCATCGCCAAATTCTCCGGTCCGTTTGAAAGCTCACTTGCGGCTGTCGCCGATCTTGAAGACGTTTGCGGCTTCAGAGAGAAGAGGTCTCTTGCCCTGCCGGTAAGATTTTGGTCTTCTGTTTCGTATCTGTCACTACTCAAATAGCTTTCTTCGTATGATGAGGACTTTGGAATCGAAGGGCCGAGCGACGAGAGAAACCGGAGAAGATGGAACCGGCAAAGGACAGCGGGAAGGCAGTTAATCTTGAGGGGGCGTCCCATCTCGTTAGCTTCTAATGCTCCCCTACGGGTGAGCTTTAGACGACGGCGAGTGTCCTGAGGACGCCATATGCCGTCTCAAACTTCGGACACATTTCGTTTAGTTGATGACGCCCGCCGACTGAGTAAGGTCTCCAAGCTGTCTGGGTATTCTAAGGCGCGGCACAAGGCAAATAGCCAGATGCAACCAAGTCAAGTTTTGGTTACTTAATAGCCGGGGGCGGCTTCCTCACTATCGAGGCTGTGATATTAGGCGTCAAAAAGGTTGAGCACTTTGTTAAAACCTTTCCCCATAAGTTTATATACCTCTTCCTCACCTTATGTATTGTAATAAATCGCTTTCGGTAGTGAAAAATTTGTTCACAGAAAGAGACTTTTCGCGGCTGTTGAAGCTCCAGAAGGCACTTGACAAGTGCCCTCGTTGCGGAAAGGGTCCGATGGTAGTGGACACTGCCGGCGGGGAGCTATTCTGCTCCAGTTGCGGTTTCGTCGTCAAAGAGAAGATCGAGGAGGCCGGGCCTGAATGGCGCGCCTTCTCCAAGGAAGAGAAGGATGACAGGAGCAGGGGCGGCATTCCTACCTCGATTGCGATGCACGACATGGGGCTCGCAACGGTGATAGGGGGGGTCAACAAGGACGCTTCGGGCAAATCTCTCTCCGCCTCGATGAAGGCGACGGTAGAGAGACTCAGAACGTGGGACAGCAGGAGTCAGGTGCACGAGCCCGTCGACAGGAACCTCAGGCAAGCGTTCAGCGAGCTGGACCGGCTCTCCGACAAGCTCTCCGTCTCAGACGCGGTAGTGGAGAAGTCCGCTTACATCTACAGGAAGGCCCTCGAGAGAGGTCTTGTGAGAGGAAGGTCGATTTCCGCCATCATCGC
>VBPK01000100.1:0-958 GCA_005877225.1 Nitrososphaerota archaeon | reverse complement strand
GAGAATCGCGTCGCGGGCAGGCCTCTCCGAGAAGACGAAGAGGAGAGCGCTTGAGATCCTGAGGAGGGCGGAGGAGACAAGAATATCGGCCGGGAAGGACCCGATGGGACTAGCGGCCGCTTCACTCTACGTGGCCTGCACCCTGGAGGGCGAGGACAAGACACAGAAGGACGTCGCGGAAGCAGCAGGCGTCACGGAAGTCACGATAAGAAACAGATACAAGGGCCTCCGCTCCGCTCTGGGCATTTAGCGTCGCATACCATTCACTCTTCACCCGGTGAGTGAACAAACTGAAAATCTCTTCTCGATTCTCCTGGAAATGGGGCGAGTGAGGAGAGCTTAGAAGCTAACGAGATTCGTCGATTATTCTTGTCCTCAATCTCGTCACTGTCCTGCCAGCGAGGAAGACAGCCCGAGATACGAGAACAAAGTCGAAGGCGACCAACGGTGCCACTGACAGCATCTGGGTGAGCGTCATCAGGTTGGCGCCGAAGAATACTACGGCGATGTCGTTGAATACGTCGAGAAAGGTCACGATGGGTAGTAGCAGAGCGGAAAAATCCAGCCCGAGGCCGACGAACCCGTCAATCCCCATCAAGCCTTCAACCCGCGACCTCTCTGCAACTCGAAGGATAGCCAGGTAAATCAGCAGGATGACAGCGAAGTTCCCGATCGGGGCAAGATTTCCAAGCAAGGCGATTGAGGACCGGGTTACGGGGTTCGCCTCAACTATCTCCCCTGCGCCGGCGTAGCGAATCGTGAGCGCCAACGCCGCAAAGTTGAAGATGATGGAGGCTGACATCAGGACAAGTAGATGCCGTCTACCAAGCATCGGCCATTCTCTCGCCGCTTTCGTATATAAGACGGCTAGAATAATGATGGGTCTCGGTCGGATGGCTGAATTCAGAGGGACTTCAGAGTTTTCGATTGCGAGAAACCACGAGGAGGAGGGTGGTCC
>VBPK01000145.1 GCA_005877225.1 Nitrososphaerota archaeon | reverse complement strand
CTATCAGAATTCGTACGAAGCCTTCAACAAGAAGTACAAGGGCTAGCTCTGACGCCAAGCTTGCGAATCCCTCCTCTGCGTGTGCTATCGGGTGTGCCTGCAGAGAGTTGTCATGACCTCCGACAGGTGCCTCAGTGCTGCCAGGGCGGCCGCGAAGTCGTCCATCCGTCTCTTATGATAAGCTTCAACGGTTTCGAAGGCGAGGTCAGTCTGACCTCTCGAAATCTTGGGCAGGCGTCTGCGCGGTCTTCCAAAGAGAAGGTTAGCGTACGCCCTCGCTGCTTCGCGGGCGCGAATTCGCCGCTCTTCCGGCGTGAGCGCTCTCAACTTCTTCAGAAGAACTTCGGCCCTGTTCGGTCTGCGCGCCGTCTCTCACCCAGATGAAAGCACACCTGACTATTAAGGAAACACACTCGATGTCGAGCCCTTTTCGTACCCGAATACGGAGGAACTTGGCTGTCTATGTTGCGGTGATCGGTTCAATCAGGTCGACCTCGCCGTCATCGCCAGCACGCCGCCTCAGCTCAATGACTCGGAACCTTCGAGTGGTCTGTTCTCGTCTTACTTGCCAAACCTCGGAGCGCGAGAACCTTAAAGAGGTCGGCTGGCTGGCACGGATTCCTGCTCGCCAGGCAAAAGATTCAACAGATAGTGGAGTCTTATGACGAGGACAAGATCACAATCTGTGCCCTCGGCAGCCACTCGGCGCTGGATATCTTGGACGGAGCAAAGGATGAAGGATTCGGGACCCTTGCTGTCTGTCAGAAGGGGAGAGAAAGAGCGTATCGCGCATTCAGGCGGATCGTGGACGACATCATTATCCTCGAAGAGTTCGCAAGCATAACGACCGAACAGGTCCAGAAGGAGCTGAGAGAGAGGCAGGTGGTCTTTGTCCCGCACAGGGCCTTTACCACCTACGTCGATTATGCGTCGATTGAGGATGAATTTACGGTTCCCCTCTTTGGGAACAGAGGCCTCCTCAGGGTGGAAGAACGAACGTCGGAGAGGAACCAGTATCAACTGCTGCAAAGGGCGGGAATCAGAACGCCGAAGCGAATTTCGAGCTCCAGAGAAATCGACAGGCCGGTGATTGTCAAGGTTCAGGAGGCAGGGAGGAAGACCGAGAGGGCCTTCTTCACGGCGAATTCATACACCGAATTCAAGAAGACCTCCGAGAGGAAGATCAAGGAGGGGCTCATAAGGTCAGAGGATCTGGAGGGCGCCGTCATCGAGGAGCTGGTGGTCGGAACCCTCTTCAATTTCAACTACTTCTACTCGCCCCTAACCGGAGAAGCGGAATTCCTTGGGATAGACAGAAGGCTCCAGACCAACCTCAACGACTTTGTCTCCCTGCCCGCGAGACAGCAGCTTGAGATGGACGTGGAGATACAGAACGTGGAAATCGGACACACCCCCGCGACCATACGAGAATCGATGCTGGAGAAAGTATTGGACATCGGAGAGAAATTCGTAAAGGCAGTGAAAGGCGACTACGGGATAGGCCCGATCGGGCCCTTCGCCCTCCAGGGCGCAGTCACCGTCGGTCTGGACATCGTGATTTTCGACGTCTCCCCTAGGGTCCCAGGTAGCCCGATTCTCGCAACCACGAGCCCATATTCCAAGTACTACTTTGGGCACGTTGTCGGGACGGGGAGGAGAATCGCAATGGAGATCAAGAATGGAATAAAGACCAGAAGGCTCTCCGAGCTGGTGACATGATTCGGAGATAGCAACGCTAGGCTCCCACTGCGCCCTACAAGTCCTGAAGGGCGCCAAAGATGAGGGGTTCAAGACTCTCGTAATCACAGAGAAGAGAAGGGAGGGCCTCTATCGTCGCTTCAAGTTCATCGATGAATTCATCGCGGTAAACAAGTTCTCTGACGTCAAGAAACCCAGCCTCGTCGCGGTACTGAAGAAGAGGGGCGCCATCATGATACCTCACGGCACGTTGATATCCGAGGTTGGAGCCGAAGCCATAGAGAAGGGCTTTGGGGTCCCGATATTCGGAAGCAGAAAGCTGCTGAACTGGGAGTCGGACAGGCAGCTCAAGGAGAAGCTGATGAAGGAATCAGGGATCCGCACTCCAAGGTCGTTCTCGTCCCCAAAGGAGATCAACACGCTCGCAATCGTGAAGTTGCACGGGGCGAGGGGCGGGCAGGGGTATTTTCTCGCCGACAGCCCTACCTCGTTCCAAGAAAAGAAGCGGATAATGGAAAAGAAAGGCATCCTGAAGAAGGGGACCACTCTGTACATCCAGGAATACGTAGTGGGGGTGCCTGTCTATCTTCAGTTCTTCTACTCACCGCTAACGCGGGAGCTGGAGCTCCTCGGCGTAGAGAGGAGGTATGAGACGACGGTGGATGCCATAGGCAGAATCCCCTCACAAATGCAGGAAGGCGTCATGCCATCATATGTCGTGGTAGGTAACATCCCGCTTGTCCTTCGAGAATCTTTGCTCGAAGAAGTCTATAGAATGGGCGAGGAATTCGTCCGAACCGCAGCCCGGCTAGTCCCTCCGGGTGTGATTGGACCGTTCTGCATCGAGGGCGTCTACGACGAAAACGCAGAGTTCGTCGCGTTCGAGTTCTCCGCCAGGATAGTGGCGGGGACGAACCTCTACATCCTAGGATCACCCTATTCCGGCCTGATCTACGAAAAGCCGCTAAGCATGGGGAGGAGAATTGCGGTGGAGATAAAGAACGCCATGCGGTCAAGCTCCCTTGCAAAGGTGCTCACCTAGTGGAAACGACCCGGGAGTGTGATCAGCTGAAGAATGACTTGATTCTAGGGCGGGACTGTGGTACTCGACTTCGGGGTCAGTACTCATATCAAGGACTGACCTATTGATAAGGGCAGAGAGTACTTCGGGGCGAGTGAGATCAGGTTTGGAGGCTGGAGGATGAGTCCCAAGGCTCGGAGAGTAGCGTTTGGAATCGGGCTCCCGCACTACGGACGCCACGCGTCGCCTGAAGCCATCGCGCGAGTCGCAACTGAGGCCGAGAGACTTGGCTTCGACTCTCTCTGGGTGCAGGACAGGCTTCTGCGTCCAACGAATCCGAGGGATCAGTACGGTGGTGGCCCGTGGCCGGAGTCGCATGCAACGGTCTACGACCCTATTGAGTCTCTCACTTACGCGGCCGCAAAGACGAGGAGGATCAAACTTGGAACGAGCGTCGTTGATGCTCTCTTCTACGCTCCGGTGATACTGGCTCGTCGCTTCGCGACGCTGGACCGGCTGAGCAGGGGCAGGGTTCTCGCAGGCTTGGGGCAAGGTTGGTCGAGAGACGAGTTTGAGACGTCAAACGTTTCGATCAAGAGAAGAGGGAGAGGGTTTGAGGAGTTCGTAGCAGCTCTGCGTGCAGTCTGGGGCCCAGACCCCGTCACCTTCTCCGGGGAGTTCTACCGCATTCCTGAATCAAGAATCGGACCTAAGCCTGTCCAGCCCGGAGGCCCCCCCGTAATTCTGGGTGCGTACGCCCGCCAGGCGGTGGAGAGGGCCGCAAGGATCGCGGATGGATTCATGCCTGTTGTCGGTACTTGGACGAAGCTTGAAAGCCTTCGCGAGACTATCGACTTGTTTCGGGACGCGGCGCGAGCCGCTGGTCGGAACCCGCACAAGATGCATGTGGTCCTCCGAATCAACGCGGTGATCAGTGAAAAACCTGCGAAAGAACCGAGGGCTCTGCTGGCGGGTTCTGTTCAGCAGGTTGCAGACGACCTCTCCGAGTTCGCAGAGATGGGCGCGAATCACATGTTCGTCGATATGAACTCGTTCCAGGTGCCGGTGAGGACCCAGCTGAGACTTCTCAGGCGCCTCATGTCCAAGCTAGATTGAGTCGGAGCCGGACAAGTGAGGATACACCAGACCATCCTGGCGATCTCCGAATCCTCCGCCGTACCTCGCGCTCGACAGCAGCTCCTTCAGTTCAAGACAGAGCTGAAGATCTCTTTTGCGCGTTCCTTATAAGGTCCGGTGGAATGAAAGTCCTGGTGATTGGTACTGGCCACAGCTGGTGTTGTCAAGACCCTATTAGCACTGAGCGGGACTGACCTCGAAGAGATAAAGCGTAGTTTTCGCCAGCGGATAGATGCCCAGAAGAAAATCTTCCTCCTCCAGCTGCATCCTCGGCTCTCTGAATATCTGGGTTTCGCGTATAACCTCTACATACACGGTCCCTACTCGCCTACTCTGGCTAGGGTATACTATGAACTCGACTCCGTTGAACCAGCGAAACTCAACCTCCCGGAAAGCGTGAAGGCGTATGTCGATACGGTTTCAAAGATGAGCACTAGACAACTTGAACTGCTTGCCACGGTCATTTCAACAATCCAGTATAACCCAGATGAGCCAGACGAAGTCATCGTGACACAAGTTAGCAACTTGAAGCCCGATTACGGTGACGACGAGATAAGAAAGTCCGTCAAAAGTGCGCATTCCCTAAGACAGAAGTTTAGCCTCCGATTCTGAACGATCGTTCTTGCCAGAACTTATCGTCAAACACCTGGATTCTTTCATCCTAATTGCGGCGTTCATGCCGGACGCGAGAGACATCCGACTTGAGCACGAAGTTTGCAAGAGATTCCTTGACCGAGTGTTAGAACACGAGCCAAACACGAAGCTCCGGATCTCCATTACCGCGCTGGGCGAGGTTCTTGTCGAGTTCTTGAGGAGAAAGATACCCGAAGAGGCCTCCTTGAGGAAGCTGTGGGAATTCGTCAGGAAGATGGGCAAGAGATTCGAACCCTACTCACCGAAGCTGAAGGGAACTGCATCAAACATTCATGAAGCCCTTGGCTCGATTGGTCATTGCTGTAACGATATGGAATCGGCTCAAGCCGACGCCTCGATGCTTGCGTATGCCATGGTGGACCCTGCCGCCATCACCGTATACACGGTCGACAGACACCTACTTTCGTGTCGAAAAGTTCAGGAGGCGGTCCAGCAGTTCCGCGAGGACCACAATTTGGAGAAGCTAAGGATCAAACCAATACCCTGATGGCGCCTACGATGCTTCGCACCGTACATTCGGCGGGCGCAGGGCGAAGGCTCGAAACTGCTCAGGATACCTCAAGATATTTTGCCGCAGATGTCTGAATCTTGCGCCGTTACCTCGCGCTCGACATGGGCGCTTGAAAGAAATTTTCCAATGTATATCCGGACTGGGGAGCGCCCAATTGCACTCCTGAAAGAAAACTCAGGGCAAGTCATGGGCAAAAAAGCCGTTCCACAGGCCAAGCCAGGCGCGATGAAGCAACCCGGTCGGGAACGGAGAAGAGGAGAGTGGTGTAGGTGCTCCCTCTGTCGGCTCTTCGTCCCTCACCGGAGGTGCTATCGTCATGCAGAAGAACGAAGACATGCCCGAAAAAGCGACCCGTCGAGGTAGGTAGTTTTCGTCAATGAGTCGAAAGTGGTAGAGGAAGTCTTACGCCAGCTGGCGATAACCAAGCTTAATCACACCAAGAATGATGACGATCTCTATACGATCGAAAAGTAGGCTTTCCTCAGTTCTTCCACATTCTTTAGCTCCGAAGGCGTACCCGACCTGAGTACTCTCCCCATCTGCAGAATGTAAGCGTAATCCGCGTACTTTAGAGCCTGATACGCATTCTGCTCTACCATCAGTATAGAGAGGCCTCCCTTCTCGAGTTCCTTCACCGTCTCGAAGATCTCCTTGATGAGAATTGGCGCGATCCCCAGACTCGGTTCGTCCAAGATCAACAGTGTTGGTTTCGACATGAGGGCCCTCCCGATCGCTGCCATCTGCTGCTCGCCGCCGCTCAATCTCCCAGCCTTTATCGACCTTCTTTCCTTCAGCTTGGGGAACAGAGAATAGACCTGGCTGAGCGAATCCTCCGCGGAGTCTCTGGCCCTCCTGCAATACGCACCGAGTCTCAAGTTTCCCTCCGTCGTCAAGAGCGGAAAGAGGCGCCGCCCCTCCGGCGCTGAGGCCATCCCGAGTTCGACTCTGGCGAATGCGGGGAGGCTTGTGATATCATTGCCGTCGAAGCCAACCCTCCCTCGCCACACCCTCTGCAGGCCCGTGATCGTTCTCAGGGTGGTCGACTTTCCCGCTCCGTTTGGACCAACCATGACGGTGAGGGATCGGTCCTCTGTCCGCAGGCTCACGTCGTACAGAACCTGCGTCTCCCCGTATCCTGTGCTGATGCCTTCAACCAGGAGAGTCATTTTCCTCGAAACCCAGGTACGCCCTTATCACCGCCTCGTTGTGAACCACCTCATCCGGCGTGCCTTCCGCAATCTTCGCCCCCTCCTCAAGAACCACAACCCTCTCGGCCAGCGTGAGGACCGCCCCCATCACGTGCTCCACGATCAGCGCGGAGAAACCTACCTCGCCCCGGATCTTCCTGAAGAGTTGAATCGAGTCTCTGAGTTCATCGGAGGACAGACCCGCGAAGACCTCGTCGAGCAGGATTACTTCCGCTCCCGTCGCCAGCGCTCTCGCGAGCTCCAGCCTCTTCTTCTCCTGGACCGTTAGACTGCTGGCCGGCAAATCTCGCCGAGCATCCATCCCCAAGAGCGAGAGCAGACGGTCAGCTTCATTCAGCGAGCGCTTGGTGTCCTTGATTCGTCTCCTACCGTACATGACCGCGACGGAGACGTTCTCTCTTGTCGTCATCTCCGCAAATGGTCGGGGAATCTGGTGAGTCTTGGCGACCCCCAGCTTCACGATCGCGTTCGCGGGAAGGTGGTCGATTCTTGTCTCCCCCAGCATGACCGCGCCCGAGGTCGGCTTCTCGAGTCCGGCGATGATGTTCAGGAGCGTCGTCTTTCCAGAACCGTTCGGTCCAATGAGCCCGAGCGTGCTCCCAGCGGGGAGCGAGATGGTAACTCCTTTGAGAGCCTGGACTCCCCCGAACTCCTTGCTGACAGCCTCGGTGCGCAGGGTTGGCATCTCACTCCAACAGTTCCCTTAGCGAGGCAGAACGCCGTTTGAGCGTGCCGACTATCCCTTCCGGAATGAAAAGAGCGATTACCACGACCGCGAAGCCGATTATGATCAGCTGTGTGCCTATCGCAACGGTGAGGAAATAGTATGACGGAAGATAGACGACGACTGCTCCGAGTATCGGTCCGAGCGATGTCCCTACCCCTCCTATGATGATCATCGCCAGCATCTGGAGTGAGAAGGTCAGGCTGAAGGTTTCGTACGGAAATACCCCCGACGTCGTCCAAGCGAAGACCGCGCCGCCCGCACCTGCGAAGAGCCCGCTAAGACCAAAGAGGTAAAGCTTGAGGGCGGAGACGTTGACCCCTACGGACCTCGCCGCGTCTTCGTCGCTCTTTATTGCGCGGATTCCGAGCCCCAGCTTTCCCCTATTGATGTAGTAAGTGATGAGCATCTCGAAAAGCACGATTCCCCAAATCGTATAATACCACGAGTAGGGTTGAAAACCGAGGTTCAGGATTATGCCCTGACTCCCACCGAGTTGTGGTAGTTCCAGCACTATGTTCAGGGCCGCGAGCGCGATGACGACCGTCGAGATCGCGAAGTAGACTCCCCTGAAGCGTAGCGTGACGAGGCCTATCGCCAGGGCGAAGACTAGCCCGAGGGCGGCGCCCAGCAGGACACCGAGAACGGGGTCGAGCCCGTATACGTCCGCGGAAGCGCCCAGGGCGTAAGCTCCTATACCTAGGAAGACCACGTGTCCGAAGCTGACGTACCCGGTCATTCCCGTGATGAAGTTGATGGAGTACGCGAGAGCTGTGTAGAAGAGCAGGTTGATCAGTATGACTGATGTCGAGAAGGGAAAGGCGAACGGAAGAATCAGGAGGAGTAGCATGAGCGCGAGTAAGCCAAAGAAAGTGACCCCGAGCCCCGCAATCCTCACTTTACTATCCCCTCTGGACGGAAGAGGAGGACCGGAATAAGAAGGAGGAACGCAACGGCGTAAGCGAGGGAAACGGGCACGAACGCCTGAAGCACGTCAATCACCACCCCGAGGGTGAGCCCTCCCAAGAGAGAGCCGAGCATCTTTCCCGGACCTCCGAGGACGACTATGACGAAGCTGATCGGAGCGTAGAGTGCTCCCATGTACGGGTTAATTCCGGTCGGAATCCATACGGTCAAGAGGGCCCCACCTGCCATCGTGATCGAGAATCCGAGGGCGGTTGCGAGAGAGGCCACCTTGGTGGGGTTCGCTCCGACGAGCTGCGTGGCCGTTATGTCCTGGCTGTATGCTTTAATGGCGTTCCCGATGTAAGTTCTGTCGAGGAAGACGACCGAGGTCGATATGATGAGGACGGCCAAGATAGTGACGTAGAGCGCGCCGAGGGGTAACTCGAGGAATCCGAGGGCGACCGTGCCGGGCGACCAGTTTATCCCTACGAAGTCGCCGGTGAAGGCAACCACGGCCAAGTTGCTCATGAAGAGGCTCAGGCCGAAAGTGGAGACGAGGGTGACCATCTCACTTCTCAGGGTTATTCTTTCCTTCCCCCTCAGCTCCCTATGAAGGAAACTGAAGTAGAATGCGTACCCCACGAAGATGCCGAGAGCACCGTCCACGACCGCGCTGAGGAGAGGATTGAATCCGCCGAAGACGTTCAGAAAGTAGGCGCCGTACGCACCCAGCATGATGAACTCGCCGTGCGCGATATTCACGACCTTCACGACTCCCCAGATCAGGTTCAGCCCGTGGGCGACGACCGCGAAGACACAACCGAGCATCATCCCGAATAGGAGGTCCGAAAGAATGACCGCGAGGGCGACCATGTCGAAGGACTAGGCACCGTATGGGTACTGGGGTTGCGTCTCGGCTACGGTCGTCGGATACACCACCTTCAGGACGCCGTTCTGCCACTGAACGAGGACCATCGCATGGGCGGTCTGCTTTCCGGTCTGGTCCACCTGGAATTGCCCAAAGAACGACATGAAGTTCAGGCTGGAGAGCACCTGCTTTACCGAAGTGGCGTCGAAGCTGTTGGCAGACTGGATCGCCTTGGCCAGGACGAAGATCGTTCCCGCTGCTTCACCGGAGTGGTAGGTGGGTGTCTTCCCTCCTGAGACTTGCTGGTAAAGCTGGGTGAACTGCGCGACGGTCGGACCGAACCAGTCCAGGCCGAGGGATTTTGCCTGGTCGGAGGTGTACGCGACTGTGTGCTCCCATTGGGAGGGGCCCGTTACCAGGTTTGCGGCCGTGCCCAGCTGTTGCTGGAAGGTAGGTTCCGTGACGGCGACCAAGAGCGAGATGAACTTCGGAGTCCATCCGACCTGCGCCAGTTGCTTAGCGAGGAGCAGACCGTCATTGAAGTGACCTCCGCCCAGGAGGTCGTCGGCACCCGCGCTCTTCGCGGCTGTTAGCTGCGGCGTAACGTCGTTGACGGTCGTCGGGTAAGACGACTGATAGACTACCTGGAAGCCCTGGGCCTTTGAGTAGTTTATCGCTGCCAGAGCCGCGGTCGTCGAGAACGAATCGCCAGCGTAAATGACAGCGAGCTTGTCGCTCGGATGGTTCGCCTTGAGCCAATCGATCGCCACCCTGAGGTACGTCGAAGCAGGGCTCAGCACCTCGAAGACGTTCTTGTAGCCCTGCCGCCAGATGCTGTCCGCCGAGCCCCCGTGCGAGAGCATTATCGTCCCAAACTGCTCAGCGATGGGTGCGGCGGCGGCTGTTAGACCACTACTGTAAGGCGCGAGGAGGAACTGGGCATTGTCCTGCTGCACGAGCTTGGTGTAGAGCGGAACGATGTTGCTCGTTTGGCTTGCGTCATCAGTGTAGTCGAGCGTCATGTTGTAGGACTTGCCGTTCACTATGATGCCGCCGTTGCTGTTTAGCCACTGGGTCGCGGTCTTCATTCCGTTGAGCGAAGCAGCACCCTCGACATTGAAACTACCCGTCAGGGAAATTGAGAATCCCACCTTGACGGTCCCGCCCGGCGGCGGCTTGGTGGGCAGCGTCAGATAGTAAGCGCTGGTGCCCCCTGCCACTACCAAGATTATGGCGGCGACGATGATCGCGGTTGTCTTGGTCGTGATTCCTACGCGTCTCTTCAGCATAGGGTACCGAGTCGTTCGCAATCTCGACTTTTAACCGTTTGTAGTGATGGAGGGGAGGACCTCCGCCTCCCTCAGGATGTGAGCCCAGCATCTCTGTATGAGCGAGAATTATCTGTACGGCTTTCAGTCGTCTACTGTCGCTAGGTACCTTTCGAGCGCGTCCCTCCCCCTGCTCATCGCGACCTGGAGGAAGGCAAGCCTCTTCGTAGCAGCGACCCAGATCCAGCTCTTCCTTCCTGCACCTGAGGTAGACGGGCTGCGGCGCAACCGCGAGTTGAGAGTCGCCGCGGAATTTCCGGGGCAAGTCATGGGCAAAAAAAGCCGTTCCACAGGCCAACCCAAGCGCGATGAAGCAACCCGGGCGGGAGCGGAGAAGAGGAGCGGTGGAGGTGCTCACTCTATCGGCTCTTCCTCCCTCACCGGAGGTCATCCGTCATGCAGAGCGACAACGACGACATGCCCGAAAAAGCGGCCCGTCGAGGGTCATAGCCACTGGTTCTCGCGTTGGGGCGTTTGCCACGTACCGATGAGATGGGTCTGCCTCGAGAGGCCATGCCGCCACCAAAGGGGCGAATGGCGCAGAAGGGGGAGAAAGAGCACGACGCGTCCGCTGGGACCCGTACACGCAGGTGGAGAGTTCCTTACTGCGAGCAAAGCTGCTCGGCGACTGGGAGAGCCTGGAGTTCATGCGGGACTTCTGGAACCCGGAGTACGACGAGCGGGACATTCTGCAGTATCGGAGGCTCGCGCCTGTGTGGAGGATGCGTGAGAGCGGGGCATCGTTCAAACAAATCGCAAACCAGCTCGGAGAAGACACGGGGAAGTGCTGCGCGCTCGTCTCGGGGAAGAACTGCCGTCCGTATCTGGCCCAGATGTATCTCAACCGCGAGGTGCTCGGGAAGCCGAGGAATGGATGGAAGTGGATACTCGAGAGGACGCCGAAGCCGACAGCGCCGTACCCGAAGGTCGTCGAAGTACCGGAGAAGATCACGGGCTACCACGACATCATCGACTTTCTCGCCCAGTTCCCGCCTGTTCCGAAGGAGCATCCTACCCTGGATCCCGCTAGAGAGCGGGGCCAAGGACTTCTTCATAACGAGGTCGGGGTTCCTCCAGTCGAGGATGTTCCAAATCGCGATCTTCCGTTTGCGATCCAGCATGATCCTCACACTTATCATCAGCCTGCCGAGAGCGCCGAGGTCGGAGTTCTCCCTCTCGAGGGTCCACTCCACCGCGTGTTTGCCAAGTCCATCGATGTCGAAAGCGTGCAAGCGTCTAATGCCCTGGTCTAGCTAATCTAACCCATTCGTCTTCCGGAATTGCGAAGCGACAAATTGCATTCTCGAGCGAAAAAATGAGGACGATGAAGAGAACCATTCAGAAGAAGGAATCGATGCACAACGACACGCCTGCTGGTCAGGTGCATTCTCATGCCCAGCAATCCGCAGCCGTCACTCCTCAGGTTTCACTTCTACCTCTTGCGATCTTCGGCTGCGCCTCTGGGACTGAGGCTACCCGCCTAATGACCGGGGGCTCCTCCCTTCTCTTCTCTCCTCAAGAGGAAGTACAGAAGTACGATAGGGAGGATAGCCGCCACAATTAGCCTCTCGGTTTCGTCGAGGTTTCTAAGTTGTTGGCCGACCAAGTTTTGAGATTCCCCAGAACCCTCCGAGGAGGGCGATGATGTGCAGCGTCCTCTCGCTTATCCTGTCCCAGCCCATGACCGCGAGGAGCTTGTCCCCGCCCATCGCACAGACGCCCGCGATCCCTATCACCATCTCCCATCTCTCGATGTTTGACTGCGTGAGAAGGTTGAGGAGTGACACGCTAAGATAGTTGAGAGACGCATATTAGCACCCACCGACGCTCCTGAACCAAGACCGGCTCTTCGGTCATTCGTGAACGCAGCAGGGGAGCGGTCAGTTCTACTATCGACATGGGCGCTTAAAAGAAATTTTCCAATGCATGCGCGAGGTTGCGGAGCGCCCAATCGCACTCCTGAAAGAAATCTCAGGGTCAAGTCATGGGCAAAACAGCCGTTCCACAGGCAACCCAGGCGCAATGAAACGCTTGATGCGGCTATTCTCGTCGATTCACACTTCGAAGTGTCTGACCCTTGCTTCTTTGCTCTTGGCAAGCTCGCTGTCCGTGGTGAGTAGGATCCCACCGACTCGCTTTGAGAGGGCAAGCGCGTAGGAGTCAGCCAGGGAGAGTCTGTTGTTCCTGCACTTCTCCATCCCGGCAGAGAGGGATAAATCAAGGTCGGCCCCCACAACCTGCATCCTCTCGCCCAGCTGTCGAGACCATAATGTTGCAACATCTCGGCCCAGACTCTGACAGGTCTTGTAATAGAACTCGCAGAGCGTGACCGAAGAGAGAAGTCCTCGAGCCCCCCCTCCGTGGATTTTGTCTATCAACGGGCGCAATCTTTCATCATCAGCGTAGAAGAGGGACAGCGCTCCCGTATCGAAGACGAAGGAGGTCATTCTGCCGCTTCTCTGCGATGCTCTCTGTCTAATTCTCGGACAGCGCGGATTAGCTTATCCCTGTGGGCACGGCCACTGCCGAAGAGCTCCTTCAGAGGCGGAACCCGTAGCAGTACAGGTCCTTGATCGGTCTCGAAGAAAATGACTTTGTCACCCTCCTTGATGCCGTACTTCCTGCGTATGCTCGCGGGAATGTTGATCATGCTCTTACTCGTGACCGTCGCGGTCTCGGTCATTACCATGCATAATAGGAATTACCATGTATTTAAGCACCTGCATGGAGCGTAGTCATTCTGAGTACCTCAAGGAGGCAGACTCACAGCCTGAACGAATAGACGGTCACAAGAGCTAGGAAGAAGCCATGGGATTGCAAGTTGAAGAGATCTCACACTGGACCTGCCTACGAGGCGCCGGGAAGCCTGACGTAGCCGAACACAAGCGCGAAGAACAGAGCCGCCCAGAGTGCTGCCCCGAACAGGACGGGAGGCCAGAACTCCGGCTTCGATGTCTTGTGGTGGAAGAGGAACGCGCCAACGATGATTCCCCAGAACCCTCCGAGGAGGGCGATGATGTGCAGTGTCTTCTCGCTTATCCTGTCCCAGCCCATGACTGCGAGGAGCTTGTCGCCGCCCATCGCAACTATGCCCGCGATCCCTATCACCATCTCCCATCCCTCGATGTTTGACTGGGTGAGAAGGTTGAGGAGTGACACACTAAGATAGTTGAACGACGCATATTAGCCCCCACCCGACGCTCCTGAAAGTCGCCGCGGGATTTCCGGTCGAGGCTGACTAACTGGCTGGCCGGTAGTCATAGGGGCTTAAAAGAAATGTTCTAATGTATTTCCGGTGTTGTGAAGCGCCCAATTGCACTCCTGAAAGAAAAATCAGGGGCAAGTCATGGGCAAAAAAGCCGTTCCACAGGCCAACCCAGGCGCGATGAAGCAACCCGGTCGGGAACGGAGAAGAGGAGCGGTGGAGGTGCTCGCTCTATCGGCGCTTCGTCCCTCACCGGAGGTGCTATCGTCATGCAGAAGAACGAAGACATGCCCGAAAAAGCGGCCCGTCGAGGGTCATAGCTGCCTAGCAGGGCGAATGGCAAAGCAGGGGGAGGAAGAGCACAATGACCACTAGGACCATCGGCGTGCGACAGAAGGGAGACAAACGAGGAGCTTTGATATAGCGGCTCTTCTGCCTGATTCGCAATGGTGTCTACAACCTGAAGACTCTCAACCGCGAGGATCTCCACGATCTTGTCTACGGGGCGACCATACTCTCCACCGGAGGGGGAGGGTCACCATCTAATGCGCTAAAGACTGCAGACTCGATTCTCGAGAAAGGGTTCAAACCAAGAATCATCAATCCTAGGGACCTCAAGCGCAAGAAAGCCATCGTCTTCTCGCCCGGAGATCTCGGTGGTGGTGTCAGTGTCGAAGAGGAAGAGCGGTTTGAACGAGTTTACAAGGGTAAGATTCCGATAAAGTGGGACAAATGGCCCTACGAAAAATGGTCTCCTGCCTCAGTGAAGGAGCTTGCTAGATTCTTAGGCAGAGAACCAGATGTCTATCTGGCTACTGAACTGGGTCCTGGCGCATTTATGGGAGTGATAGAACAGGCTGCAAAGGATGGGAAGCCATTGATCGACGGGGATACTGTGGGGCGAGCGGTGCCAGATGCAACGATGACTCGCCTTTTTCTTAAGAACACGAAAATGCTCGTTGGCGTCTCGACGTCTCATTTTGGAGATATCATAATCTGGAAGCATGTTGCCGACCTGAGACGACTTGAGGACATGGGAAGGGCGTTTGCCACAGTCTCTGGTGGGGGCGTGGGAATGGCGACAGCCTACGAGTGGAAAGATGTCAAGAATGCACTGGTGCCTAACTCCGTGACGAGGTCCATTGACCTTGGCAAGAAGATCCGCGAATCAAAAGATAATGACACTCTCGACACGATTTTGAAGGAAACAAATGGGAGAGTGCTTTTCAAAGGCCGGGTAACAGAAGCTAAGAACGATTCAAAGCATGGCCATCTTTATGGCGATTACTTTCTCGATGGATTAGGGGACTACTCCGGTCACAAATTCAGAATCTGGTTCAAGAACGAGAATCATGTTGGTTGGAAAGACGGTAACCCCTGCGTGAGCTCACCGGACACAATAACCTTGTACGATCCTGCGGTCAAACAGGGAATCTGGAACTGGGACAAGATACCACAGGATCATGATCTCTATGTTCTTGGGATTCCATGTCATCCTACCTGGAGAACAAAAAGAGGGCTGGAGGTATTGGGTCCATCTGCATTCGGCTTTGATTTCCAGTACAACCCTGTCGAATCTCTGACCAATTGACGCGTGTTCTGTATGTCCGATGTAGAAGTGAGGACTAGTAAGGGGGGTTCTTTACTACTTCTTCGATTGCTCGGGCTATGTTTTCGGCTGCGGCTTCGACCACTTTATGCCCTAGTTCAGCATCTGCCTTAGTCGCGTCTCCAAGAATACCAGATTCGGTGATGTCCTTGAATGTCCTGAAAGTGCCGATGTAAAAGTTCTCGGACATCTTGATTGTTTCCGATGCAACAGGCATTTCTCTCTTCGCTCTTTCCATCTTCACGCGATCCGGCCGCAAAGCCAGCATCCAAGAAGTCTCCTGCGCATTTGCGTGGAATCCGCTTTCAAAACTGACGATGTATCCCAGATCCTTTGGTATGAATTCCCACCAGTTGAAGCCAATGACCTTGGTCGGGGAGAGTTCTGTTCGTGCCTCGGACGTTGCGATTGAAACAGATGCGGCGTTCCCTCCATGCCCATTGATGAACACTATCGGATCAAATCCGTGGGATGCCAGGGAGCGAGCGTAATCCTTCACCAGTTCAATGAAGGTCTGAGGACGAAGAGTAATTGTTCCAGGAAAGGGCATGTGATGCCCGGACACGCCAGGCCTCAAAGGTGGCGCAACTACCGTTCGGAGTTTCCTTGCCACCAATATTGAGACCTCCAAGGGAGCCACAACATCTGTGTTCAATGGAAGATGGGGCCCATGTTGTTCAATCGAGCCGGTTGGCACGAGGATTGTTTTCTGCCTCTTCAGCAATTCCTGAACATCAAACCAGGTCATATCTTCGAGGAATAGATTGGTGGATGATGACGAAGACATCCTTTGATCAAAGGAGACGACTGGTCAGAATGCTAAATAGTTATCGAACCATCAAGCAAATCGCGGGCGAACGAGGTGACCGGCGATTACGACCTTCTTGTAAAGAACGGTAGAATAGTAACTGGACTAGGCAATCCTTGGTTTCGTGGCGATGTCTGCATCAAGAACGGGAGAGTTGCAGGAGTCGGCAGAATTCGTGAACACGTTGATGCGGAGAGTGTCATTGATGCCAACGGATTGATTGTTGCGCCTGGTTTCATCGATACGCACTCGCACTACGGGTTGAAGATAATCGAAGACAAAAAATGCGAGCCGCTCATAATGCAAGGGATTACCACCGCCCTTTTCGGGCAGGATGGTTTCTCGACTGCTCCAAGTGGATCATCAGATCACAAGGAGACTCTGAAGAAGTATCTTTCAGGTCTAGACGGAGAAACGAGACAGGGGGAGTGGAGTTGGCATTCCTTTGGCGAGTACCTCTCTTCGATTCAGGCGAATGGAAGTGCCGTCAACTTTGCTTCGCTCGTCGGGCATGGCACAATACGTCTTTGCGTTATGGGATTTTCACTCCGCGGCCCGACTGCTCCTGAACTAGAAAGTATGTGTCACCTTCTCAGAACCACGATGAAAGAAGGCGCGATGGGAATGTCCACGGGACTCGTTTATCCACCGAGTATGTATGCAGAAACAGAGGAATTGATCGAGATGTGCAAGGTCCTGCGTGAGGCCGGGGGTGTGTATTTTTCGCATGTTCGTGGGGAGGGGAGCAATCTGATACCGGCCTTTCAGGAAGCAGTCAGAATAGGAAGAGAGTCCGGCGTCCCGGTGCAGATCTCCCATCACAAAGTAATTGGGCAATCCAACTGGAGTAAGGCAAGAGAGTCCATTGTTATCGTAACTGAAGCAAGAGAAAAAGAGGGGCTCGATATCACAACGGATCAGTATCCTTACAGCGCTGGCAGTACCACTCTCACAGCCCTTCTACCACCTTGGTCGCTGGAAGGGGGCATAGAACAGATGCTTGCAAGGCTTAAGGAGCCAAAAACAAGAAGGAACGTGAAGAGAGACGCGGAAAACGGGCTGCCTGGCTGGGAGGGCTATGCACTATTCCCAGAGACAGTGATGATCTCCTACTGCAGGAGGACGAAGGAATTCGAAGGAATGACTCTAAGCGAGATAGCAGAGATGCACGGAAAGCTTCCTACAGAAGAGCTCTTCGACATTCTTGTAGAG
>VBPK01000170.1 GCA_005877225.1 Nitrososphaerota archaeon | reverse complement strand
ACCGCAGGTGACCGACACGAAACATGCAGGGCGGTAACAGCCGCCCAACCCCGTTGGTTACGGCGGTCAAGCGGATTATTCCTCCCAGCCGATCGTCCTCCGCTTTCGCAGGACAAAATCAAAGCGAGACAAGGAGCAATGATGAATTTGCTTGGGGAGCCGAGGTGCCAAACCCACTACCCTGGGATAATCGCCCCGAGCGCAGGGAACTTCGTTGCTCCTCTCATCTAATTTCTAGTCTAAGAAACCTTTATTGGTGGCTCGGCACTCTCGACTGGGTGATGTAGGTGTTTTTCGTGAGAGTCGCATCACTTGTGTTATTGGCGATCGTCCTTGGTGTTGGAATTCCACAGATTTCCGTGGCAAGATTCGATGAGGGAGGCGGTGGGGGCCGCCCCTGCACGCTCTACTTTACCCTGACCTTCTACGTTTGGCCCGCAGCGGGCTCAATCTACTTTAATGGCCAATGGTACGGCGATGGACAGACAGCGTCATTCTCCGGCCCGTGCGGTGCTTCGTACTGGGTGTCGGGATCCTTCGGTCTTAGTTTCTTCCAGTGGTTAAGTGACGCGGGGACTTTCGGCCCCATTACCCCGAACGGATGCCATTGCCAGGCGCAGTTCACCCCCACGGGGTCCGGGTCCGTGACCGCGGTGATGGGAGTTCCAAATGGCTTATGGGCCGGATACGTTCTTCAAGGTACCGGCGTAACTCAGGTAACAGGTCACTTTCAAATCCCCACGAGCGCATCATTCGTAGACGGTGGCACAATCCCCCAGGCTCTCCTCATCTGGGCGGGTATTGGGGGATGGTTCGGGAGCAACCTCTGGCAGGCTGGAATTCAGATCACGTGTTGGTGGATACTCGGGTGTTTCTTGAATCCTTTCTTCGAGAACTTTCCCGATCCCCCCCAGGCGGCAGGCGGGATTTCCCCATCTTGGGGCGACGACATATCAATAACAGTTACCTACACACCTGCCACGCACGTAGGAACGTATACGATGACTGACAATACCCGCGGTGGAACTTCTAATGGGAATTTTGTATTGCCGCACCCTCCGGACACGACCAGCGCAGAATGGATTGCGGAACCGGGGTGGGCATCAGGGAACACGAATAGCCCGTCGTTCAGCACTTTCTCGATTACCGTCCCTACCTCAAACCTGTATTCATCGACGATCTTTGGCCGGCTCGCGCGGTTCGACACATCGAACACCGTCAACGGCATCGCACAAACCGTTGCGCCAAGCCACATCGTGCCGTTCTCTTTCTCAGTCTCGTACTACGGGGACCCAGACTTGCCCCCCCCGCCCATCATTTTACCGTGAGTCAAGTGAGCCTTACTCCAAGTTACTTGGGTACCTAGGTCATGACGAAGGTGAGGGCTGCTTACGCTCTAACTACCTATTGACAGAGCGGAAGCACAGATACGCGTAGCTCTACACCCAGCTAAATCCACGCTCAGATTAGTGTAGAGCTACGTGGGCGAGTGGGGGGGAATCAATCACACAGAAAGAAGGCGGGCCCGGAGGGATTCGAACCCTCGACCCCCAGCTAACCGAGACGCCTAGTCACCGCAGGCTTGCACCGCTCGCTTCCCTGATTCGTTCCGCAACCTGTTTCCCCCCGAAATCGAGTACGTACGGCCCGAGGCGGGGCCCCTTCTCGGAGCCCACGAGAATGGAGTAGATTGCGGGGAAGAACTCGGTTGGCTTTAGCCCGTTTTTCTTGATGACCTCGAATGCCAGCCCCTGTACCTCCTCTCCGCTCCGGCAATCAACGACCCTTTCGGCGAACTCAGCGAGAGAGTTGGCGACCGACTCGGTGAACTCACGTGGCTTCTCAGCGGTCGCCCCCTCCCTCTTTGCCCAGTTGAAGGCCCACCGTATTCGCTTGAGGAGGTCCTCGCTCGTCCCTTGAATCATCCCGTACGATATCAGCCTCTTCACGACGTAATCCTCCACCCTTCCGTCGGGGACGAGGGAAGCGAGCTGAGCGAGGAGGCGATAAGGTACGTGCTCCCGCTTCATCTTAGGCGGGCTCAACAGCGACGAATACTCGTACAGCCCCCGTAACCTAGCGTCCTTCAGTGTGTTCTCATCACGTTTCCCGGAGAAGTAATAGTCTTCGAGGTCGTCGAACTCGTCCATGTACGTGGGTACGTCGTCCAGGGAGATGTTCCGGGCGCCCACGATCCTCTTGAACATTAGGAGGCGGAGGCTTTCGGGAGAGGCGCAGTTGAGCCACTCTTGGGGGGTGACCAGGTTCCCGGTGGACTTTGAGATCTTCCTCCCCGTCTTATCTTGGAAGAGCTCGTACCTTACGTGCAGGGGGGGCGGAAAGTTCAAGACATTTTCGCATATCCAATCGTTGACCCTCACCGAGTCGGCTATCTCCTTCCCGATCGCCTCGAAGCGGATGTCGAGGGCAGCCCATCGCGCGGCGAACTCGCTCTTCCAGGCAAGCTTCCCCTCTCCGTCTGTCACCCTGGCAGTCCCCTTGTATCCGCATCCTTCCTCGAAGCCGCGTCCGAGCTCCGTTCTCTCGCAGCTGTAGGAGACGGTGGCAGTCTTCGCATCGTACGAGTAGGAGTGCGTCGTGTAGATCCGCCCACAGTTCTTGCACACAGGCGTATATGGCAGGACCCGCTCGTACTTGGTCTGGCCAACCATCTCCCTGATCTTCTTCCCGATCAGTTGAGAGTTCTCGAGTATCTTCTTGATCTGTTCGTTCAGGAGTCCCTTTTTGTATGCCTCGGCACCGCTGACAAAGGTATACCGGATTCCGAGCATGTCGAGCGACTCCCTCAGGAGTGCGCCGGCGTGCTCCCCGTAAGACGCGTGACACCCGAATGGGTCGGGAATCTTCGCGACAGGGTGGGCGAGGTAGTCCTTCAGCCACTCGGGATAACCGGCCGGAACCCTCCTCAAGCCGTCGAAGTCGTCCGAGAAGGCGATGAGCTCCGAGCGGTACCCCGCGCTCTCTAGGGCCATCTTCACCCCGTAGCTTCGGATGGCGTCTCCGACGTTCCCTATGTGCGGCGTCCCCGATGCGGCGATTCCACTCTCCACACGAATCAGGGTGAGACTTCGGCCTAGCTTCTTCTCCCTAGTGATGACTTCGTCGGCTACTCTGTCGAGCCATGTCCCTCTGCCGATTATCTTGACTTCTTGCTGCAACGCGCGGTAAGCGGTCCGAAGCTCGCTCGGTATTTAGTCTATCTAACGGTAGTAGGGGACAGTAACCTTCTCCATCGGCTTCCCCTCTCGGGAGGACCTGACCTTCTTTACCGCACGCTGGAAGTGTTCGGGGGTCACGATGGCTTCCTCGGCGTGCTTCTTCGCCTCCTCCGGTTTCGGGTACCTGGAGAGGAACTCTTGCAGGACGAGGGAGACGGCGGTGTTGACTATCGCGGCGATATCCGCCCCGCTGAAGCCCTCGGTGATTTCCACGAGTGTGTCCACGTCGACGTCCTTCGCAATCGGCTTTCCCTTCATGTGAATCTTAAGGACCTCCCTCCTCGCTTCCTTGTCCGGCATGGGGATGATGACTACTTTGTCGAACCTGCCTGCCCTGAGGAGGGCAGAGTCGACTATGTCAATCCTGTTTGTTGCCGCGAGGACGACGACCCCTTGAAGGCTCTGTATCCCGTCGAGCTCCGTCAGCAACTGGCTGACCACCCTCTCGGTAACCATGCTGTCACCTCCCATTCCTCGCGTCGGTGCAAGAGCGTCGACCTCGTCGAAGAAGATGATGCAGGGCGACGCCTGCCTCGCGCGTCTGAAGACCTCCCTCACTCCCCTCTCTGACTCACCAACCCACTTGCTGAGCAGTTCGGGACCTCTGACGCTGATGAAGTTGGCCTCGCTCTCCGTAGCGACAGCCTTCGCCAGCAGGGTCTTCCCGGTTCCTGACGGACCGTGGAGGAGGATTCCCTTCGGCATGTTGTAGCCGATCGTCTTGTAGAGCTCTGGGTACTTCAGAGGCCACTCCACTGCCTCCTGGAGCTCCTTCTTCACCCCTTCAAGTCCACCTATCTCCGACCACTTGACGTCCGGCGTCTCGAGGTAGACTTCCCTCATCGCGGAGGGCATGACGTCCTTGAGGGCGTTGTCGAAGTCTTCCGCAGTCACGATGAGCTTGTCGAGCACCTCCGGGCTCAGCCTGTCTTCCTCGAGCTTGAGCTCAGGGAGCATCCGTCTCAGTGTCTTCATCGCCGCCTCTTTGCAGAGATACTCAAGGTCCGCCCCCACGAAACCGTGGGAGACAGCGGCGAGTCTCTCGATGTCGACATCCTGCTGAAGGGGCATGTGGCGCGTGTGAATCTGGAGTATCTCCAGTCTTCCCTTCTTGTCGGGGACCTTGA
>VBPK01000169.1 GCA_005877225.1 Nitrososphaerota archaeon | reverse complement strand
GGCACATGAAGGATGGAAACAAGTTCGCCGTCTCCAGACATGTTCCGGGTGTCACGGTACCCGCGATGCCTCACCCTGGTGTTATTGGAACGGCACCCTCAGCGGCCCTCCTGAAAGAATGGCACAGAAGGGAGAGCCCCCTCTACGACGAAGGAAAGGCGTACGGTCCCTCTCCGGAAACGGCACTCCCGTCGAAGGCGGAGATTGCGAAAGAATCTGCCCGGACAGTGCCTGCCAGGGAGAACTGGGGGAACGTCGATATCAAAGACTTGACCCTCGGCTCAAAGCTGTTTATTCCGGTTCTTGTCAAGGGCGGCCACCTCTCCGTTGGAGACCTCCACTTCGCACAGGGAGACGGAGAGGTAACCTGGAACGCGATCGAGATGGACGGAAAGATAACGCTTCGAATCGGGCTCTGGAAGGGGGGTCACGCGAAATATGGATCCACTTGGCCAATCTACCAGCCCGGATGGATCAAGCCCCAGTTTGCCAGGGTGCTTACTTTCGCAGGGTTATGTGTAGAAAACGGCAAGCAGTACTACCTCGATGCCACAGTAGCGACGAGGCAGGCCCTCATTAACACCATCTCCTTCATTCGAAAACTTGGCTACACCGGCCCTCAAGCCTACACGATCCTTAGCGTTTGTGGCATGCAAATGAAGATCTTCGGTATCGTGGACGTCCCCAACGCGGGAGTAGGAGTTGACCTCCCTCTCGACATCTTTGACAAATCCCGATTGGCGAAGGTCGAAGACCTGCTGAGCCACATCAGATAGTCTGGTGTCGGAATCCCTGCCTGCCTAAGAGTTGCTACTGTCTGAGCCGAGAGGTTGCACCCTCTTTGGAACAGTATGTGTCCATCCATGGTTCTCTTGAAGCCTTCTCGATTCAATGTGAGCTCATGGCCCTCGGGCGCTCGCTCACCCGACATCCAGCCCTCTCCGCTTGCCAGGGGCAGCAGGACAGAAAGCTGATACACTGGCCAGACATCGTGATGATCATGTGTCCGGGTTGCCTTTCGGAAGCCTCAGCGGTTCTCTGCCGAACCGCCGCGCGAGTAGGACTGCCCCTTCGACCAGCTGCTTGTTGCTCCTTGCTCGAGTACCGTCGGCGAGGAATAGCGTGTCCTCCATCCCCACCCTTACGTCTTTGCCGGTCAGGATTCCATTTTCCAGAACCGGCCAAGCAACCCGCCCATAGCCGTGATGCAGCCTCGGGGTCTTAACTCCCGACCGCTTCAAGTACCCTTCAATATCATCGGCGAGGCTGACGGCTTTCCTAGGCTCTTTTTCGGTGACCTCGACCAGGATTCTCAAGCAACGCCCATGGAGCCCGCTCTTTACCAACCTCGCAGCATCCTCGATGCTCCAGATTCCGGCTTCTACGCCTATCCCACGCTTCAAGAGAAGGCTGCAAAGAGCACTGTAGCCCCTTTCGTTGAAGTTGACAGAAGCAAAGTCTGGAAGGACCTCCCAGCGACTTATCGCGTCGAACCTCTTTGCCTGATTGCTCTCTATCCACTTTGCGGTTGAGAGCCCTATCGGGATGCCTGGACATAGCTCCCTCGCACGGGAGACCGCCTCGCCGCAGCTGCGGGCGTCCAAGGTCTCCCTTCCGTCCCGGGCTCGCGGGTGAAAGTGAACAGCTCCCGCTCCCGCGTCGGCGGCGAGCCTCACGTCGGAAGCAATTTCGCTTGACAGCACTGGGACCGCTTCGTGTTCAGACTTCATCCGGGGACCGTTGAGGCAGGCTTTGACCAAGATCTGCCGAGAAAATGCCTCACGAATTACGTCATCACCAGATCGATTTTTCCAGCCAGCTCGTCCAGACTTCTTACCTCTATGTCCGGAGAATACCCCAGCTCGTCGAAGGTAGCACGAGACCGGTTACACCAGGCTGTGGTGAGCCCGCAGCTGGCAGCTCCGCAGATATCCCAGCCGTTCGAGGAAACGAAGAGGAGTTCCCTTGGTCTTGCCCTAAAATGCCTGGTGGCCATGTCGTAGACCCGTGGGTCAGGTTTGTATCTCCTGACGGCGTCGACAGAAAGCACGGTTTCAAAGTATCCCTGAATCCCGTTGGCTTCAAGGGCGGATGTCAGCATTCCTGGAGTCCCATTGGAGAGTATGGCCAGTCGCGGCACCTTGGATTTCAAACCGGCAAGAGCGGATTGCACTTCTGGGAAGCAGTGAATTTTTCTTAGCCCGTCCATCAAGCTATCGAACTCCTTCTCCCCGATGTCCATACTTTTCATTGCATAGCGCAGCGCCTCCCCGCTTACCGACTCGAAGTCGACATACCTCCCCATCAGAGTCCTCAGCCATGTGTATTCGAGCTGTTTGCTCCTCCAGAGAGCTACAAACCTCTGCCTTGCCGCGCCGTCTAGATTGGCAAGTTCGGATCCAAGGGATGCGACATCGAGGAGCGTCCCGTAGGCATCAAATGCGATGGCTGCCGGTTTAGCCACGGAACAGCGCTACGCTGCTGCGGTCAAAAGCATTTCGCAGAGAGTAAGTAGGTGGATGGTATTCGTGGGCAGACGTGGTATGTCTAGAACGAATCCCTTTCCGGCCCAATCTCTTCACTCCGGTATGATTCCAGCCCAATCCCTTGGCACAGGAGACTGTGAAGGGATGCCCTGCGTCGTGCAGATGCTTTACACGCTGAGCAGCGAGAGGACCAGGCGGCCGTGGATCAGAAGGCTCTTCAGGTATCAGGAGTGGCTGATAGGTGAGGGATACTTGGGCTCGCTCGCGAGCTCGGTTCCTCGCGACATTTCGTCCGTGATCATCTCCGGAGGGTCGAGCGGCTGGGACTCGTTCGGCGCACGATGGTGCGCGTTCTCGTCACGCGGGAACGCCTCGTCCCGACCGACGATTCTGCTTAGGTCGGGGCCTAGTGGCGATCTCGGTCCTTAACTCACCGCTTTCTTCACGAGCGCGGCGATCCTTGCCTCTTCGGCGGCAGTCAACCCCTTCAGCGCGAAGGCGGTCGGCCACATGGCGCCTTCGTCGAGGTTCGCCTTGTCGCTGAAGCCGAACGTCGCGTACCTCGTGTTGAACTTCTGCGCTGCTTGGAAGTGGCAGACGACCCTGCCGTCCTTGGCATACGCGGGCATCCCGTACCAGAGTCTCGGCGAGAGGGCTGGCGCGCTGGCTTTGATGATAGCATGGAGCCGCTTGCCCATGGTGCGATCCGGTTCCGGCATCTCGGCGATCTTCGCGAGCACGGCGCTTTCCCCGTCCGCCTTGTCCGCCCCCGGTCCGAGGCTTGCGGCCGCCTTCAGCTCTTGGATGCGCTCCTTCATCGCGCCTCGTTCCTC
>VBPK01000144.1 GCA_005877225.1 Nitrososphaerota archaeon | reverse complement strand
CAGACCCCCAGCCTGACTTGGCAAAAGTGACAGATTCGCAGTCCTCTGACTGCACCCCTGACCAGCACGCCTTGGGTCTGGTGTAGGACACGCGAGTACTGCTGCACTTCGGCGACTCCTCGACCTCCTACGGAGTCACGCCGGAGAGAGCGGCCGATATCCTCAACCAGAAGCTCGACACAAGATGTGAGTTTGTCTCGTCCTCCCCCAATGAGTCGGGGGCCGGGCTCAGAGGGCTCCTGGCCGACGGCGATGTATTGGTCGGGACGAGCGTCACCCTCGACACCACCATCTGCGGCCTCTTCGAATTCGCTCCCAGACTCAAGCTGGTCCAGTGTCTCGGGGCGGGAATCGAGAAGATTCCTCTGGATTCGATCAGGGCGGCGGGGGTCACCCTCGCGGACGCGTCGGGCTCAAATTCGGTCCCGGTGGCCGAGCATGCCTTCGCGCTGCTACTCGCAGTCGCGAAACGAGTGGTCGAGAAAGACCGAGAGATGAAGAAGGGGGTTTGGAAACGGACTCCGGGGGTGGAGGTCCAGGGGCTGACTCACGTGATACTCGGCCTCGGTGCCGTAGGGACGGAACTCGCCCGAAGGTCCTCGGCCTTCGGGATGAAGGTAATCGGAATCAGGAAGCACCCAGAGAGGGGCACACCGGTTCAGGGTTGCGAGGTCTACGGAATCGAGGACCTCCATAGTTCGCTCCCCAGAGCCGAATTCCTCACGGTCGCGCTGCCGCTCACATCCGAGACCCGGGGCCTGATCGGGAAGGGCGAATTCGCTCTAATGAAGAGAACGGCCTCGATAGTTATCGTATCCCGGGCTGCCGTGGTTGACGAGGAAGCCCTGTACCGGGCCTTGGTCGAACGCCGAATTTCAAATGCGGCAATCGACACTTGGTATTCGCTCCCGCCGTCGGCGCCTTCGAGATACTCCATAGAGAAACTTGACAACGTAATCGCCACCCCCCACATCGGAGGAATCACTACCGAGACCGTCTACCGCGTCTTCTCCATCGTGAGCCAGAACATCGACAACCTGGCAGCGGGAAGGGACCTCCTGAACGTCGTCGACCTCGACCTAGGATACTGAGCCAGTCTCCCTCCGAGCAAAGCTTCATAGGGCCCAAAACGACCGGCGCCAATCGATCTGAGAAAGTGCGTTTCGCATCGAGGACGTCTCTGCCGCCCAACCCCATCGTCGGTCTTTCCGACAAGATCGCATCACTCCCACTGAAGGACCTGATTCCGTTGCAGCAGGGGGACCTCTCGATGGACACCCCAAGAGAGATAATGGACGCGGCCTGGGATGCCCTCGAAAGGGGCTACACGAAGTACGCCCCGGCGGCCGGATATCCGGAACTTCGCAACGCTGTGGCCAAGAAGCTCCGCGACTACAATCAGATAGACTTGGACCCTGAAACCCAGATCCTAATCACTCAGGGGTCCACCGAGGCCCTCTATCTGGCCGTCAACGCGTTGCTCGACCCGGGGGAGGAGGCGATCATCCCGGCCCCCTACTATCCGCCGTATGATAGTCTGATCAAGGCCTCGGGTGCAACCCCGCGCTATGTCGGCGCCACGGAGGATGAGGGCTGGCTTCCTGCTCCAGAGGCCATCGAAAAGGCGGTCAACAAGAGGACCAGGGCCCTCCTAATCAATACTCCAAACAACCCTACGGGGACGGTCTATCCCAGGAAGTATCTGGAAGATATAGGCCGTACGGCAGTCGACCACGATCTGCCGATCCTCTCCGACGAGGCGTACGAGGCTCTGGTATTCGACGGGGCCGAGCACGTGAGCCCCATGTCAATTCCCTCCATGAGAGACAACGCCATCGGCTTGTTCTCGTTCTCGAAGACCTTCGCCATGACCGGCTGGAGGCTCGGCTACCTCTGTGGCCCAGAGGAATTCATCAAGAGAGCAGGCACCATCCACAACCTCGTGCTGGCCCACGTCAGTTCTCACATCCAGATCGCCGGCCTGCGGGCCCTCCAAGGGTGGGACAGGTTTTCCGCCCCGATCGTCCGCGAACTGGACGAGAGAAGAAGAACCCTTGTGGATGAACTCAACACTCTGGACGGCATGTCGTGCAAACTGCCCCAGGGTACTTTCTACGTCTTTCCCGACTTCAGGGATGCTGTGCCAGGGCTCACGTCCCAGGAGCTGGCGGATAGATTCCTCCAAGCAGGAGTAGGTTCGTCCCCTGGCACGTTCTTCGGCTCCGGAGGCGACGGATACCAGCGACTTTCCTACTCCAAGGTCGGCATACCCCAGATCGTCGAGGGCGTGAAGCGGATGAAGCGAGTCATAGCCCAGTATGCGTCGGCAGGTCCATTGGAGAACTAGTCTTGTGCTGGCAACTGTGAACGGTTGCAGGATCTTCTTTGAAAGAATGGGACTGAAGGGCCTCACGACCATACTTACGCTCCACAGCCCGGGAGGCAGCGTAGATTCCCGCTACGTCAAGACCATCTTCCGACCATTCTGCGACGATTACCAGGTCGTGGTCTTCGACCTCCGCGGGTGCGGCAGGTCTGAGGATGTAGGGTCCCCAAGCTTCGCACAGCTATCGGCAGATGCCGAGATGCTCAGGAAGAAGCTGAGGCTGGGGCAGGTAATAGTCGCGGGGAGTTCCGGGGCAGGATATCTTGCCCTCGAGTACATTCTGAGATACCCGGCGAGTGTCAGAGGCCTCATCCTGTGGTCGACGGCTCCGGCGCATACTAGTCTCGTGACGCTGAAGAAGAACGCGAAGGGCGCGGCGCTGGCACTGGACTGGGACCGGTTCGAAAGATACTGGTCGGGCCGCTGCAAGGGCAACGCCGACCTGAGGAGAGGGATCCTGGATTTCAACAGGCTGAACGCCATCCTGAGTCCCAACTACAGTCCTGGCCGTGATCGCGCGAAGCGGTACTGGCGCTATCCGACGCACAACTACGTTATGCAGGAGCAGAACGACGACTGGGGAGTCGAATCGAAGCTGAAGGAAATCAGAGTTCCAACTCTGGTCATGCACGGAGACCAAGACTGGATAATCCCCCTGGAGGAAGGGAGGAAGCTTGGGACTGGTATATCGAACTCTAAGATGCATGTCTTCGAGGGGTGCGGCCACTGGCTCCACGCCGAAAGGCCCCGGGAATTCGAGTCGATCGTACGACAGTTCTTGGGACGCGTTAAAGTTCCGGCGGACCGCGCGTCCGCTGCGCATTAATAAGAAAGCGGGGCGGGGGGCTCGCGTGTCTCGAACGGTCAAGATTCAAGACCTCGAGGTAAAGGGCGGACAGAAGAAGCGGGGCAATCTCTCGATTTCGGAAAAGCCTGCGGGTCCGCATCAGATTCCCTTCACCGTCGTGAACGGTGCCGGGGACGGGCCCACCCTGCTGGTGAACGGAGGAATCGACGGGTCGGAGTACAACGGACCCGCTGGAACTCTCAGGCTGCAGACAGAGCTCGATCCAACCGAAGTGAAGGGGACAGTCATCATCGTGCCCGTCGTCAATACTCCGGCCTTCGAAGCCAGATGGGTCTACACGAACCCGGTGGACTACAGGGGTCTTTCGGGGGCCTTCGTTCGAGAAATACCCAGGGGAGGATCCGGGCATCCTCTGATCAGCTACCAGGTGGCAAAGTCGTTCTATGACAACATACTTTCTAAAGCCGAATACAGGCTCGACCTCCACGGCGGAGACATCATCGAGGACCTCCTGATCAGTACGATGTACACCAGATTCGGCGAAGACCCAAAGAGGGACGACGCCGCCTTCGCCTTGGCAAGGAATTTCGGCTGGGTCTGGATTAGGGAGGGGCGTCCTAGACCTGGGGCCAAGCCGCCCTACGAAGGGCAGCCGGTACCGATTACGATGGGGACCGAGGCCGGAGGAAGCGGGAGGTGCCAATCCGACATCGTTGACATGGTGTTCAAGGGGATTACGAACGTGATGAAGCATCTGAGGATGCTCAAAGGGGAGCCGGACATACCAAAGAAAGCCAAGGTATATCGGCCATACCATATCTACTCTGAGAGAGGAGGCTTCTTCATCTCTGACGTCAGGGCGGGGGACATGGTCAGGAAGGGACAGGAGATAGGCGTGATCAAGAACCTGTACGGAGATGTGCTCGAGAGGATAACCGTTCCTCAACCAGGGGTGATTCACATGGTGACATCGCCTGCCGTCTATCAGGGTGATGCCCTATTTGAGATAGGGACTGACATCAGTGAAATAGAGTGATTTGGACTTCCGCTGACGATTGTCAAGAACCTCGATACCATTAAATAACTTACAGCTCGTGCGACGCCTGTCAATTGCGCTCGGCCGCCGTTAGTCGTACTGCTGTGGTAATAGTCGTAATAGTAGTTCTACTCGCCGCCACGGCAGGCGTTTACGCGGTTTTCCTAATCGGAGGGAATCCAACACAGACGACTTCCAGCACGACGGTTGGCAACGCAGTGCCCAATCCTAACGTCTTCATAGAAGAGAATACCATCCAGCCAGGCCCCGGAGGTCTCGACCCAGCTCTTACATGGGATTACAGCGATATGTTCTTCCTCAATGTGTACGAGAACCTCGTACGCTGGAACGGCCCCGACCCAACAACCTTCGTGCCTTGGCTCGCGTCGAGCTGGACCATCGCACCTAACGCATCTCAGGTCGTATTCCATTTGAGACAGGGGATAACTTTCCAGGACGGGACTCCGTTCAACGCCACGGCCGTAAAGTTCTCTTACGACAGGGCGATTCTGATTAACCACGAGGACGGCCCAGAGTTCCTTCTCTCCGCCGACTTCACAATGGCAATCAGGGGCGGACCTGAGTATTCCAGCGCCAACACTATCCACGTCACTAACACAACGGAGGTTCAGAAGTATCTCGCAGCAGGAGGCGTGAAGGTCCTTGACACCTACACCGTCGTATTCAACTTCGAACATCCCTACCCAGAGGCCGCCACCCTCGGTACATTCTCCTGGGAGTCAGGCGGGTCTATCGTCTCCCCCAGCTATGTCATAGCGAACTGCCCCGGGACGACACTGACTCCCGGAGTGACTCCGGGATTCGAATGTGCGTTCATGCAGACTCACATGATGGGGACAGGTCCGTTCATGTTACAGAGCTACACTCCGAGCAGCCAGATCGTCTTCGCGCGCTACCCCAACTACTGGGGGACTCCATCTCACACCGGTCCCGCGAAACTTAGCCAGTACATCGTGAAATATGTCCCTAGCGTATCGACCAGTGAGCTCGATCTGCTGTCCGGCGCAGCTGACGCAATTTCACTCCCCACCTCTAACGCATTCGACTTAATCAACAAGCAGATTTTCGCAAGCAATGGTACCATTGTCTCAACCCACAATGGGGTCAGGATATGGGCTGCTCCGACGAACACGATAGCAACCATGCTGATGAATCCAAGGATCCATCCCTTCGACGACGTCAACTTCAGAAAAGCGATGGCCTACGCATTCCCCTACCAGCAGTTTCTGCAGAACGTCACCAACGGCTTCTCGCTGAAGCTGGATGGGTATCTCACTCCTAGGATGTTCGGCCACGACGCCAACATCAAGGGCTACAACTACGACCCCACTCTGGCGCAACAGCTGTTTGCGAAGGCAGGCTACACTGGAAGCGTGACAATCATCATAGAGAGCCACGACGCGACGAACACCGAGGCGGCCATTCTCTTCAAGCAGAGGGTTGAAAGTCTAGACCCACAGATTACCATAAACATTCAGTCCGTCGATACTCCTACGTGGCTTACGATGTTCCACAACTTCGAGGTTCCCCTGCGCCTAGGATGCTGTTGGGTGCCTGACATAGCGGACGGTTCTGAGACCTTGGCGAACTGGGCATCCCCCCAGGGATTCACCGGACTGACCACCGGATTCAACAATGCCACGGTAATCACCTGGCTGAATCAGGCCGCCGCGTCGCTGAATTCCTCATACAGGCTCGAGCTCTACAGCAAGGTGCAGAAGGCAATGCTGGACTGGGCGGGCATAATACCGATGTATTCACCCGACGCCATACAGGTGGAGCGGACGTGGGTCCTCCCCTCGAACAGCGCGATCGGTCGTGGTGTCTACAACCCGCAGTACGGTGACGGGAGCGGAGGCGCAGGTGGGGGATACCTGGCGTACTATATCCAAAAGGCCAATTCCACCCAGTTTCCAATCGCGCTCTCCATCTCGATGCCAGGATTACTGTCGGCTCCGTCACAAATCTCTGTCATGAACGCCGGGCTCTTCGGCGGGGTCTTCCTAACCCCGATTGCCGTTCGAACTGTCGAGAGGGAAAGTCGCAGATAACTCCCCAGCTGCAGAAGTCGAACTGAAATAGATTTGCCCGATGGCCTAACCCCATTTTTCGGGAAACCAAGATACATGTGTTGCTAAAGGGTCCCCCTGGGGCCTGAGACTCGCCCACGAATCCCTATGATGCCTCGAATGAACGAACCAGAATATCTATGGCGTCATCGACGTTCCGCTCGGAGATCGTCAGTGAAGGAAGGAAACGGATTACATTTTCCCAGGTTCCAGTGAGTCCGACGACGAGGCCCCGCCTTCGCGCTTCGCGGACCACGCTCCGGGCCCGAAGCGAATCCGGAGCCTTGGTCTTTTCCGATTCCACCAACTCGAGGGCCATCATTAGACCCTTTCCCCTTACATCTCCGTCAAGCCCCAAATCGTCGACCATATCCTTCAATCGACCTTCAAGGTGGCTGCCTACCCTCGAGGCATTGTCGACGAGTCTCTCGTCCCTGACTATCCTCAGTATCTCAACCGCTGCGACGCATCCTAGGATGTAGGCATCCTTGCTGATGCCGACGTAGTCTCTGGGCTCCCACTTGTCGGCCAAGTCCTCTCTCGCCAGGAGCATCGTCAGGGGGAGTGGGCCGCTCAGGGCCTTTCCCGCGCAAAGCACATCTGGCCACACCCCCCAGTGTTCCAAGGCGAACATTCGGCCGGTCTTGCCAATCCCTGTGAGGACCTCATCACCAATCAGGGGAATGTCATTCTCCCTGCATATCTTGGCCAGGCCTTGGAAGTACCCATCGGGAGGGACGACGTTCCCTCCGAGGCTCAGAATCGGCTCCACGAGGACGCCCGCGACAAGTCGTGGCGAAACCACTGAGGAAAGCAGCCTTTCTAGGAAGGCGAGACAATCATCTCCTGCTTTCGAACCGTCCGCAAACCAAGGGCGATAGGAATCTGGAAAGGGCATGTGCATGAAACCCGGGAGATTGAAGAAGCGGGAGAGCGCGTTTGTCCCCATCTCCTTTAGGGTTGGCGATGCACTTAGAGCAGTGGCGTTGGCTCCGTGGTGTGCAGAGTAGTAGCTGACGATCACGGGGCGGCTCGTAGAAAAACGCACCAACCTTATCGCCTTCTCTATTATGTCCGAACCGCTGTGGCCGAAGACCGCCTTCCCCTTGGCTAGAGGGTTCGGCACGAAGGTCTTGAGCTCGTCGGTGAGCTCACTGGCCTTCTCCGTGATCATGGTCTGCCTGTCGATGTGATCGATGCCTCTTGAAACTTGGCTGACGAGCGCCTTCGTTAGCCTCGGGTGGGAATATCCGACCGCGGTGGTTCCGCCTGCGGTCATGTCGAGGTACTTCTTCCCTTTCTCGTCCTCGACGTAGACGCCCTGGGCTCGTTTCAGAACCAATCCAGACGTGGCGAACGCCCTGGCGATGTTCGAGCGGTCGAGCTCGGAGGCGGAGCTGCGCGTAACCTTTGCGGCCAACAGGCGGTCAGTCCTTGAAGTAGTCGGAGGAATCCTCGATTGTTCGGATGAGGATCACGGTCTCGCCGCCAAAGACGACGCGCTTCGGAAGGAGCTCATGGAGTACTCCGTCCACGGGCGAGCGCAGATCCTCGAGGAACTCCCCGCGGATATTCTTGATCTCTCCGACCTTCTGACCCTTCTTCAACATCGATGTGAAATAGGGTCCGGTCTGCTCCACAATCGGATAGAATATCCCGCCCTTGGTGCAGATTACCCTCGCCCCCTGGCGCATTATGTTCATCTTCCTGGGGAATGGCTCGGCTACCCCTTCTAGCAACTTCAGGTGTTTCATCAGGCGGGCCGCGCATTGCTCGGTCAAGGCGATATCCTCTTCGCGGTAGGTCAGAAGGCCTATCCCTATCTCGGAGATGATCGATGGCTTCCCGAGCTTCGTGGCCTCATGCAGCAGGATTCCAGGGGTGGCCCCCTCCTTTCCAGCGTCGTGTATCATGACGTATTCGAGGCCATAAGCCCGAGCCGCGTCGTAACACGTCCTGTCGAGGTTTGAATTCCCGGTTCTGCAGATTATGGTGTGAGACATGTGGGACTCGTTGGTGTCTCCGCCCCTGAGGTCAAGATGAAAATCGACCTTCATGATGACCTCGTTCAGGACAATGTGGGCCGTCCTCTCCGTCACAGTTCCGTTGGGGTTACCGGGAAAGACCCTGTTCAGGTCCTTTCGGTCAAGGGGGGAGAATCCCACCGACCTCCACTGGAAGCTCGGCATATTCAACACAGGAAGGATGACAAGTCTTCCGTTCAGTTTCCCCGGGTTGGTCTTGTTGAATATTCTGGTGGCAGCTTCGATTCCAGGATACTCGTCGCCGTACATGCCGCCAGTGATGCAGAGCGTGGGCCCGTCGCGTGTGCCATTGATCAACATCAACGGGAGTGTCGTCACCACGGAGTTACTCGAATCGACGACCAGCTCGTGATAGACCTTCTGGCCGGGGCCACACGTAACACCGACTATACTGAAGGCCTCCACCATGCTTCCGTTCCTCGCCCCGCCGGGCGATTTAAGCGTGGCCTTTTAGTAAAAGCATCCAGACCTCGACAACCAAATATGTCATCCAAGACGGGGCGATGAATTGCGCCCCGAGGCCGAGAAGGCAAAATGGTTCTTCTAATCGCGGGCGACCTTGTCAGGAGTCTCGTACCCCGTGGCTTTGACCGACGGCTGAAGCTCCTGTCCTTCGTCCTCTTCATGAACGATTTCGGAAGGACGCTGGTAACCGTCTATCTCCCCCTCTATTACCTTGAGCTCAATGCCTCACCACTTTTCATCGGCATTGGAATAACCATCTCGAGCGGGGTCTCCGCCCTCTTTCAGGCGGTCGGTGGAGTCCTCGCGGACACCTGGGGCCGCAAGAAGTCCATGGCACTGAGCATGGCTGCCCGAGGCGTGCTCTTGGTCATGCTGAGCCTCTCTGCCACCCTCGGGCCTTCCTTCGTCACTATCCTCATCCTCTTCACCCTATCAGAAGCCACCAACGGTATCTTCCTTACGGCGGCCAATACTATGATATCAGATCTTGTCGAAGAGAAACGCGCGGCTGAAGGATTCGGCATCTACAGGGTGGCGATCAATCTCGGATTCACGTTGGGATCCCTTGCAGGAGGGCTCATAGTCCTTTACGCGGTTTCTATCTACCTTATGACCGCCCTCGTCATCCTGAACCTTGCGGTCACAACTGTCTACCTTGGAGAGACGTGGTCTACGGGGAAGAGAAGTCCAAAGTTGGGGAACATGCTGTCTGTCTCAAGGGATCGAACTCTGCTCGTCTTCTCCATAGTGTCGATTGGCGCAGGGCTCCTCGCCAACCAGATGGGACCGACATTCGCTCTGTACACCACTCAGGAGGTCCACATATCGAAGCAATTCCTTGGCTACCTCTACTTTCTCAATGGCATCCTAGTGATTCTGTTCCAGTACGCCTTCTCCCGTCTCGGCCTGAGATACAGGCTGACCAGCCTCATGGCGATTTCGGTTGGGGTACAGTCACTAAGCTACTTGCTGGTGGGCTTCTCTCAAAACCTCTTGCTACTGCAAGTCGTGATAGTGGGTCTGACAATCGGTGAGATGCTTCAGGCGCCATCGGGCACTGCTTTCGCGAACAGGCTTGCCCCGTACGAGAAGAGAGGAGAGTATATTGGATTCTACAGCTGGTGTTGGAATTCCGGCCAGGCCCTGAGCCCTATGGTGGGCGGTCTCCTGCTGAGCATATTCGCCACTGCCGAGTATCTGACTTGGTATGTCACATTCGCAATCGGCGGCCTATGTTTCGCCGCCTACTTGGCCATCGGAATCGTCCTCAGGAAGTCCGAAAGACCGCGCAGCCTAGCAGTCGGTCTTGGCTCCTGAGATGGATTTCCGACGAGCGCAAGATTGGTCCGGACTAGTTCGAGAGTAACTCTTGTGCCCGATCTCCGCATTTGGTGAGGACTTCACACCCATCCTTAGTGACTAGCACTTGGTCTTCCACGGCTGCGCCTCCCAGGCCAGGGACAAAAATTCCAGGCTCGTAACAAAGGTGCATGTTCTCTCTAAGAGCCATTTGCTTCGGCTTCGGAAGATTGCGCGTAGCACCTGTCAAGTCGGGATAGTCCGACCCTACGCCGTACCCATGGCCGAAGGTCCAAGTCCTTACAAAAGGTGCGAAAGGACTCTTCTTCAAGACCCTGTAGGCGGCCCTGACTAAGTCGGTATCAGTTGTCCCGGGACGCGTGGCTTCAACCATTGCTTTCAGCATCTCAAGAGAAGTTTCAATCAGCTTCAGTTGCCGCGCAGTTCCTTTCTTCCCCACGATGTATGCTGGCTGAATGTCAGAATGATATCCCATTAGTTCACTCCCAATATCAGCATAGATCAAGTCTCCGGCTACGAGTTTCCTTTGGGTGTAGTCGGGGCTCAGGTACGACATGGCTGAACGAGGTCCGCTTTGAATCACAGACCAGGGATTATCTCCACCAGCGTCAAACATCGCCTTTTCAACCGCCTGATGGACTTCGTACTCTCGCACGCCTGGATTGCTCGTTTCAATCAATGCACGCACTCCCTCGTCCGCGATGGATGCGGCTGCTCGAAGAATTCTCACCTCGTCGGGGCTTTTTGTCACTCTTAGCATGTCAACCTCACGACTGCATTCTTCGAACTTTGTTTCACTGAAGGCCCTGACAAATTCGAGATGCAGTGTGTATGAGGCAGCGGTCCCCGCTATCCCGATCTCTTTGAGCCTCCGGTCAGTTCCAAGCATCTCTCTCGCTATCTTCGCGAAACCAACTTCTCGGTTATCGATATACTGTTCCGATGTTGTCCGTATATCCGAGATCCAGATTTGATTACGAACCCTTCTTATTAGGTCAGCTTCCTGATTGGATAAGATGAGTCCTGGGTCTCCTTCTTGGGGTATCACAACAACACTTGGAAAGTGCTGATAAGGTACGAACGGGACGCCTTCCTGAATTTCTCTTGCTGGCATTTGAAAGCCGACAAAATATCGAATATGCTGTCCTGACTCCACACCCTGCCCCATTGAGTATCTTCTATCAGAATAGGCGAGGACCGCGTCGAACCCTTTCTTCTTCGCTAGTTCCTGAACATTCCTAACTCGT
>VBPK01000143.1 GCA_005877225.1 Nitrososphaerota archaeon | reverse complement strand
ACAACGCTCAGTGATTCACTATACTGCCTCGCCGTTGCCGTGTTTGAAATCTGCTCATACAAATTACCAACAGGCGTGCCAGTCACAGCTGCACTGCACGCTGGTGTGGCTCCTGTACCGTAATTAAATTGCCATTGAGTGGTATCACCCGAGGCTACTGCTGGAGTAGTTATTTTGAAATTCAACGTTACTTGGATGTTTCCAGTGCCCCATGATCTAATCGTATATGTCATTGGAAGAACACCATTGGTAGCCGAAGAAGAAAGTCCTCCCATTACAGCACTCGCCGTTGAATCCGCGCATGAAGCCGTTGTCGACATAAAGTGAACATTACTGTGAGGAATATCTCCTAGTGTAGCTTCGCTGACTGAGAGTTGCGGATTACTTGCGGTGACGGTTCCACTAGAAGCGATCATCTTCACGTCGAACCAATAGATTGTATCCTTAAGAAGTCCAGTGAGTACAAACGATACTGTCTCTGCGTTGCCACCAACAACTGCCGCCTCGCTATTGAAACTGTATGAGTTTCCTACTAGAGTGCCCGTTGTAGCCGCATTGCGAGATTGAAGGTGAAAGTTCCGTATATGTTGCCACTGCTAGATGAACTCGTCTGATAATATACGCCAACACTTCCAGATGCAGGGCCAAGCCCCATGACTCCCGTTGCGCTTGCGCTGCCACAGGAATTAGCGTCGGAAGTGAAATAGAGATTAGATGGAACGCCTGGGAGGATAGGCTCTTCAACAACCGCCATCTGTGGTTTAGAATAGGTCCACGTATTGGTCGCACTATCTGTCGCTTGCACATCAAACCAATAGGTTGTTGCCGCCGTCAACCCAGTAAGAACAAAACCTGTATTTTGCGGCTCTTGCAATTGATTGGTTGTTTGGTCTGCTATCGTGTACTGTTTGCCCACCGGGGTTCCAGTCCCAGCAGCATTGCAGGCAGGAGCGCTACCAGTGCCAAAGGCAACTTGCCACTTTGTAGTGTCAATGCTGTTAGTAGGCCAATTGGTCTGGAACGTCAAAGTCACATAGATATCGCCGGAATACTGATCGCTTCGTCCTGTCGTGTAGAGCAGACCAAATCCCATCATTCTTGCCACCGTAGTCACATCATTACAGGTATTTGCATTAGACACAAATGAGGTCGCAGCGCTTGGATTAGTGGATGAAACAATGTCTGTGACGGATAAGGCGGGTTTAGAGTAGATCCATCCGTTCACGGAGTTGTCCGTTGCCTGCACGTCAAACCAGTAAGCCGTGCTTTGGCTCAATCCCGTAATTGTCGCCCCAACAGATTGAGCCATCTCCAAAAATACTGTAGCGCCAGGTTGAGCTAGGTAGGAATTGCCACGGGCCGTGCCGGATGGAGCAGCATTGCAAGCAGGAGCCGATCCAGTTCCATAAACAAGTTGCCATGTGGAAGTATCAGACGCAGAAACAGCAGCAGACTTTAGGTCGAAAGTCAACCCAATGTAAATCGTTCCAGTGGTAGATGCAGAAGTTGTGTAAGTCACACCAAATCCCATGTTCTTTGCTGCTCCATTGGTCGTATCGGTGCAGGGGGGATTAGCGCCGGTGGTGAAGGACCTGGCAGGAACAGACGAGCGAGTCAGCGGGTAGGGAGAATTAGTTATCGAGATTCTCGGACTTAGGTAAGCACCAGTGACTCCGACTCTCACGGCGAGCCAGTAAGGCAGGTCGAATATTAGAGGCCAGCTCTGACTTCCGGCGGGGACCCCATTCCCTGCTGCGCTGCCGATTTGAACGTAGAATATCCCTCTCGAATCTGGCGTGACCAACTGAGTCTCGTTGTAAATCAGATTGCCGCCCGATAACGCATCGTAGATCGAAAGCGTTAACGTCTTCGTCGTTGTGATTGGAGCCCCGTTCTGGTCCGTGAGTTGTCCTTGAAATGAGAGATAGTTGGCCGGTGTCGCAAGCGCGAAGGCCCCGGGAACCAGGTTGAACAAGTTCAGGGACTGAGAGGGAAATCTGGGTAGAAAGTAGCCTGTGTTGAAGCCTACCAAGAGTAACACTGCGATTGTAAGAATTGTCTTTGATTGTAGTCGTCGCAACATCTAGTGCATCACCGGTACTCCGACAGACCTGCCCGTCCGCGTGACCGAATTTACTGCCGTCCGCGTGACCGAATTTACTGCCCTTGCGCATGTTTTCCCTACCGCCGACTCGGCGAGGACGAAAGTCGAAAGTACAATGAGCAAAACTGCCATTCTCCCCACTAACGATGTCGTTGTTCCCATATTCTCAGACTCGCGTTTTACGACTCTCATCTCGGTTTCAGAGTGGAACTGGTGATTAATGGTTATGGACCCTTGATTCAGGCTGCAAATCCATTCGGAGCCCAAGACGGAAGAACTGGAGATAATTCCACTACCGTCTTTGGGAATTACCAAGACCGAGAAGAAGAGGAGCGGAGACTGTGAAGACCCCCATTAGGTCGTGAAATTTCGTGGGAGCCTCGTCTTATGCCTGAATCCTGTCTCAGTGACTTAGCCGCGAGAAATCATCTGGCGGATGAGAATGTGCTCTCGAAGAGCATTTATTCCGCTTGAGGACGCGGTAAAGAGGCTTCTGAAACCCCTGAATGCTGCTGAGGGCCGTTAGCGGGGATCCTTCCATATGAAGCGCCGCACCTGCACAGGTGAGCTCCCGTGTGTCCAGCATGAGTTGCGCATTTGTGTTTCGCGCCGAATCGGGGGCATAGAGGAGCCGCCACAGTTATGACATTACAGCCGCTTTCTTTCCTTCTTCTCACGAAGATTGCGACCATTGCGGCGAGTGCGACGATTAGCCCGAAGCCCAAGACGGTGCGACTCGTCACGGTCGGAGTCCCGGTCGGTTTCCCGGTCGAGGTCCCGGTCGAGGTCCCGGTCGAGATCCCGGTCAGCCCATCGAATACTGCGCCCAGCCCATTGAATCCTCCGACCAGTTTGTTCGCCAAGTCCGTGAAGAAGCCGGGGGAATTCCCTGTCCCACTCAAGCCAATCTGGTCTCCCAGCGTGAAGGAGTCGATTATCGACTTCCCAGCAGAGCGAGCGGAGGCTTCGCCGTAGGCGTATGAGTCGGTAACAAGCAGCTGGAAGGAGTTGAGCAAAGTCCTTGATAACGGCACCCTATCGCTGAACGAGAATGCGTCGGTCACTCCTGTGGCGTAACGGGCGATCTTGGACATCGCACTGCTGAAGGAGAAACTGTCGAAGGCAGCTCTCGTCGACAGCGCGAATCTCGAAGTCGAGTCCAAGAAGGGTGACGCGTCTGCGAGGTTCAGTGCGGTGGTACGCATGTGACTCAACGCGTCAGAGAGTGTGAGCGAGAAGTCCTCGGAAAGGAATTTCCCCGCCGACTTGCTTATGCTGTCAGAGATTGCAGTCGACAGGTCTTGGGAGACTCCCCTCGACAGCACAGCGAGCCGCGTCACACCGTCGGATATCGTGCCTCCGAGATCTTCTGACGGATTCCTGAACGCCAAGAGGATTCTCGTGACGGTATCGGAGGGTGCGACTGCCTCGGAGAAGAACGCGGCGATGTTCCTGTTGCGGTCCACCAGGTCGGATATCAGCGAGGAGATGTTCTCTGAGATACCCCTGGCTCCGCTGAAGACTCTGGCTACAGAATCAGCCACGGTTGGGCTCTCAGTCATCGTCCTGAATCCCGCGAAGAGTCTGGTCACAGCGTCGGAGATCGTTGGGCTCTCTGACGATGCTCTGAACCCATTGAAGATCCTGGTCGCGAGGTCGGATGGTGCGACTGCCTCGGAGAGGAAACGGAAGGTGCCCTTGCTCACGGTGTCTGATATCAGAGAGGCCAAGTTCTCTGACAGGGACCTCGCGACGCCTTTGTTTACCACGTCTGAGATCGTCGACGCGAGGTCCTCCGACGTGGTCCTGAACCCGGTGAAGAGTCTGGATGCCGCATCGGAGATGGGTGGACCCTCCGCGAGGGCGCGGAATCCGCCGAAGACCCTCGCCACAGCGTCGGATATCGCTGGGCTCTCTGACGATGCTCTGAACCCATTGAAGAACCTGGTCGCGAGGTCAGAGGGTACGACTGCCTCGGAGAGGAGTGCGAAGTTGTTCCTGGTGTGGTCCACTAGGTCGGATATCAGCGAGGAGATGTTCTCTGAGATACCCCTGGCTCCGCTGAAGACTCTGCTAGCCGCGTCCGAGATTGGTGGGGCCTCCGATAGGGACCTCGCGACGCCTTTGTTTACCACGTCTGAGATCATCGATGCGAGGTTCTCCGACGTGGTCCTGAACCCCGTGAAGGCTCTTGATGTCGCGTCGGAGATGGTCGGAGTCTCCGAGAGTGAGCGCGCCACAGCGTAGAGCCTCGCTATCGCGTCGGATACCGTGGGGCTCTCCGTCAGTCCTCTGAACCCTGTGAAGAGTCTGCTAGTTGTTCCCGAGATCGGTGGGGCCTCCGACAGGGACCTCGCGACGCCTCTGTTCACGATAGCTGCTATCGCCGAGGCCAGGCTTTCGGATGTGCTCCGGAATCCGTGGAATACCGTGGTCACGCTGTCGGACATCGCAGACACCGAATTCTCAGAGATAGCGCGTGCTCCCGTGAATACTCTGCCGACGACGTCGGAGGGCACCACGCTCAACAGCGGGAACTTTCCGGCGCCCTTGTTTATGCTGTCGCTCAACGCCGAGGCCAGGCTCTCGGCTGTGCCCCGGAATCCGTGGAATAGCTTGGTCACGCTGTCGGATACTGCAGACACCGAATTCTCAGAGATAGCGCGCGCTCCCGTGAAGACTCTGCCGACGACGTCGGAAGGAACAACGCTCAGAAGCGGGAACTTCCCTGCGCCCTTGTTCAGCGAGACTGCTATCGAGACGACTTCTGATATGGACTTCGCGGCGCCCTTGGTTACCACGTCTGAGATCGCCGATGAGAGGTCCCACGACGTGGTCCTGAACCCGGTGAAGACTCTGGATGCCGCGTCCGAGATGGTCGGAGTCTCCGCAAGCGTCCTGAATCCCGTGAAGACTCTGCCGATGACGTCGGAAGGCACAACGCTCTCCAGCGCGAACTTTCCGGCGCCCTTGCTTATGCTGTCGCTCAACGCCGAGGCGAGGCTTTCGGCTGTGCTCCGGAATCCGGTGAAGGCCCTGGTCACGCTGTCGGACATCGTAGACACCGAATTCTCGGAGATAGCGCGCGCCCCAGTGAATATTCGGCCGATGACGTCGGAAGGCACAAGGCTCACAAGCGGGAACTTCCCGGCGCCCTTGCTCATCGAGTCTGCTATCGAGACGACTTCTGATAGGGACCTCGCAACGCCTTTGTTTACCACGTCTGAGATCGTCGACGCGAGGTTCTCCGACGTGGTCCTGAACCCGGTGAAAGCTCTCGATGTCGCGTCGGAGATGATGGGAGCCTCCGCGATTCCGCGCCCCAACCCAGTGAAGAATCTCACTATCGTGTCGGATACCGTCGTGCTCTCCGTCAGTCCTTTGAACGTGCTGAAGAGTCTGCTAGTTGTGTCCGAGATCGGTGGGGCCTCCGATAGGGACTTCCCGACGTTTTTGCTCACCGAGTCTGCTATCGCCGAGGCGAGGCTCTCCGATGTGCTCCGGAATCCGGTGAAGGCCCTGATCACGCTGTCGGATACTGCAGACACCGAATCCTCAGAGATAGCGCGCGCCCCAGTGAATATTCGGTCGACGACGTCGGAAGGCACCACGCTCTCCAGCGGGAACTTTCCGGCGCCCTTCCTCACCGAGTCTGCTATCGAGACGACTTCTGATAGGGACTTCGAGACGCCTTTGTTTACCACGCCTGAGATCGCCGATGCGAGGCTCTCCGATGTGGTCCTGAACCCGGTGAAGAGTCTGCCGACGACGTCGGAAGGCACCACGCTCTCCAGCGGGAACTTTCCGGCGCCCTTCCTCACCGAGTCTGCTATCGAGACGACTTCTGATAGGGACTTCGAGACGCCTTTGTTTACCACGCCTGAGATCGCCGATGCGAGGCTCTCCGATGTGGTCCTGAATCCCGTGAAGACTCTGTCTGCCGCATCAGAGACGCTGGGAGTCTCCGAGAGTGTCCTGAATCCCGTGATGACTCTGCCGACGACGTCGGACGGCACAACGCTCAGAAGCGGAAACTTTGCTGCGCCCTTCCTCACCGAGGCTGCTATCGCCGAGGCGAGGTTCTCCGATGTGCTCCGGAATCCGGTGAAGGCCCTGATCACGCTGTCGGATACTGCAGACACCGAATCCTCAGAGATAGCTCGCGCTCCCGTGAAGACTCTGCTGGCGACGTCGGAAGGCACGAGGGTCTCCAGCGGGAACTTTCCAACGTCCTTCCTCACCGAGGTTGCTATCGAGACGACTACTGATATGGACCTCGCGACGCCTTTGTTTACCACGCCTGAGATCGCCGATGCGAGGTTCTCCGACGTGGTCCTGAACCCCGTGAAGGCTCTTGATGCCGCATCTGATAAGGTGGGAGTCTCCGAGAGCGTCCTGAATCCCGTGAAGACTCTGCCCATGACGTCTGAAGGCACAACGCTCAGAAGCGGAAACTTTCCGGCGCCCTTGCTCACCGAGGCTGCTATCGCCGAGGCGAGGCTCTCCGATGTGCTCCGGAATCCGGTGAATGCCCTGGTCACGCTGTCGGACATCGAAGACACCGAACTCTCAGAGATAGCGCGCGCCCCCGTGAATACTCTGCCGACGACGTCGGAAGGCACCACGCTCAGAAGCGGGAACTTTCCGGCGCCCTTGCTCACCGAGGCTGCTACCGAGACGACTTCTGATAGGGACCTCGCAACGCCTCTATTTATCACGTCTGAGATCATCGATGCGAGGTTCTCCGACGTGGTCCTGAACCCGGTGAAGACTCTGGATGCCACATCGGATACGGTGGGAGTCTCCGAGAGCGTCCTGAATCCTGCGAAGACTCTGTCGGCGACTTCTGAAACCGAGACGACTTCTGATGGGAACACCGGGACGCCTTTGCCTAACACGTCTGCGATCATCGATCCGAGGTCCTCCGACGTGGTCCTGAACCCGGTGAAGACTCTGTCTGCCGCATCAGAGACGCTGGGAGTCTCCGAGAGCGTCCTGAACCCATTGAAGACGCTGGTCGCGACGTCGGAGGGTGCGACTGCCTCGGAGAGGAAACTAAAGGTGCCCCTGTTCGCGGTGTCTGATATCAGAGAGGCCAGGTTCTCCGAGATATCCCTGGCTCCGCTGAAGACTCTGGCCACAGAGTCGGCCACTGTTGGGCTCTCAGTCAGCGTCCTGAATCCTGCGAAGACTCTGCCGACGACGTCGGAAGGCACCACGCTCTCCACCGCAAACTTTCCGGCGCCCTTGCTCACCGAGTCTGCTATCGCCGAGGCAAGGTTCTCCGGCACTCCCCTGAACCCGGTGAAGAGTCTCGACGCTATATCGGAGATGGTCGGAGTCTCTGTCAGGCTCCTAAATCCAGTGAAAAGTCTGCTCGTCACGGCAGACAGCGCCGCAGTCTCGGAGACGAATTTCCCCGCCGACTTGTTTATGCTGTCAGTCACGTCGCCCGCGAGGTTCTCCGACGTGGTCCTGAACCCGGTGAAGACTCTGGATACCGCGTCGGAGATGGCCGGAGTCTCAGCGGGCGAGCGCACCCCAGCGAAGAGTCTCTCTATCGCGTCGGACACCGTGAGGCTCTCCGTCAGCCCTCTGAACCCTGCGAAGAGTCTCTCCGCTATATCGGAGATGTCCGGAGTCTCTGTCAGGCTCCTAAATCCAGTGAAAAGTCTGCTCGTCACGTCAGACAGCGCCGGAGTCTCGGAGACGAATTTCCCCGCCGACTTGCGTATGCTGTCAGTCACGTCGCCCGCGATGCTCTCCGTCAGTCCCCTGAACCCCGTGAAGACCCTCGCTATCGCGTCGGATATCGTCGGCATTTCGGCGAGCGCTCTGAACCCCGTGAAGAGTCTGACCATGGCGTCGGAGAGAGGGGGAGTCTCCGAGTTTATTCTGAATCCCCGGAAGAGCTTGGTACTCGAGTCCGAGACTGTCGGGCTCTCCCCAGGCGGGGCCCTGAACCCCTGGAAGAACGTCCCCTGCGAGTCCGAAACCGTTGGGTTCTCAGGCAGCGAGTATGAGAACGCGAACCCTGGGGTGCCGACATCGCTCGCCGAACTCACCGTCGTCTCCCGGACCATCTGCCCCGAAGCACCCGCGACGGTGACGTGGAGCCAGTATTCGACGACGAGGAACTGGATGTCGTTGAACGGACCGATCGTCCCGGTCACGTAGGTCCTTTTGGTCGCGCCGGTCGAGATGACGTTCGTGGTGTTGTCCCAATTCTTGAAGAGGAAGGCGCACGTCTCCTCGCTCGAGGTCTGGCAGTTCCAGACGGTGATCCATACCGAAGCAGTCCCGGTCGAGGCGCTCGACCCCACCGTGAGATCGAATGTCCATATGCCGCTGACAACCTGCGCGCCGATCTCCGATGGGGTCTCCCAGGCGTAGCCGGATGGCGTGCTGGTTGTCGGAGTCCCGGTCGCACTCGCTGAAACGTCTGGTTCGACCATGAAGTTACCGGTGGTGGTAGAGATGACCTGGGAGGTGCCGGCGAACGGCTTTATCTCGACAGCAACGTCATTCCAAGCATCCGCGTTTCCGAGTGTCCAGGAGAAATTGGTTACTGTGCTTGCCGAGAGTGGCCCCTTCGTGCTGGATGCACCCGAATTTCCAGAATTGATTACGTTCCACTGTGTCGTCGTAGATGCCCCGTTTGTAAAACCATGGAGATCCCCAGACCCAACAACGTCCATAACCCAAGAGTTCGCGTTCGCGTTCGTTATGCTCACGGTGGCTGGAGAGGTGGCCCCGTTCGCGTTGTCATTCTTGGCCGTTGTCGGAATGGGAGTGGTCTGGTCAACCCCATTGAACGAGATTACTCCAATGGCTGCAGGTGTCGACGAAGCGGAGGTCACGACAACGTTAGCAGTCCCACTCGGAGGGTTTACCAGGTACCATATTGACGTAAAAGGCTTCTGTGTGTCTGCGACCGCCAGCGTTAGGGCTATATTCTGGTAGGTTACGCCGGTGATCGCGCTGTTGTCAACCGTCCCGCCGACGATGAGCAGCCCGTTCGTTCCGGTGCCGTCTGTGAAGGATATGATTACGCGCCCAGCCGAATCGGTACTTACGGTCGAGGTCGCTTGGTTATCGATGGCTATCCCGGTCCCCGGCGCAGTTGTCAAAACGTCGCACCGGCCGGAGCAAGAGCCCACGGTGGAGCTGCCAAGGTAGTAGGTGTGAATCGCAGCGTGGACGGGAAGAGCTATTGGAAATATGGAAATGATTAGAAGGAAGAGAACCGTAAGAGTCTTCGGTACCCTACGCATCAAAATCCCTCCCGACGCTTAATCCCGCAGCGCAAGCCGAAAGCAGGAAAAGTGGGAAGCCACGACTATGACAGACGCACTCCGTTCTGTCCGCTAGGGACCAGCAGTTGCACGTCTGCTGAACTTTGGACAGGAGGACGAAACCTCCCCTTGGTGGCACCTTTTGGAACTCCTCTCAGTTGATTCTTTGGCGTGAGGACCGATATATACAGTGTTACCGCATTAACCCGATTTGGAGACGGCTCTACGGTATTCGGCAAATTCTGCGCCAATTTTTAGGAATCGGGCGGATAACCTCGGGGAAGTGATAGAGTACGCACACGCCACGTCCGCGCCAAAGAAAATGAACTTTTTTTGGAGGCCTTAAGGGATTCAGCTCGAGATTCATCCGTAATTCCCGACTATCAGGTAATCAAGATACTGCCAGAGCCCACACCGCTGCGGCAGTAATAACGGTAAGAATGGGAATGGCATTAAATGGGGAGTCAAAAGTTCTCGCCTTTTCGGGAGCCAAGTAGGTGCGAGTGAATCCCGGATAGACGCAACCTCGCCGCGACCTCCTCGTGGTTGCCTGTCATAGCAATGTACCTGGCCATGTGGAAGTTCTGGTTCACGTCCGATTTCCTTGCGAGCCTGGCCGCCGCTGCTCAGCAGTCGCTGGAACCATTCAGGCGTCTCCGCCAGAACTTCATCAATTTCAAACAATTTCTCGAGCTCGGCATTTTTCATTATCGCGTCTACGTTCATGCAGAAATAAATCCTGAGGGAGGAGGTGCCGTTGCAGATTCTTAGAAGTGATTGTATCTGAAGCGCGAGGACGGACTGATTTAGCGACCCCAAAGACAATAACATGAGGTTGAAAATAACTAGGATAATCATGGACGAGCAGATGATTAACAAAGAGTTCTACGAGAGGAGTAGGACTTTCACAATAACAGCTTTTGATGGCCTCGTCGGGTACGTACGCAATGACAATTCGCCAGACAGCCTGGGATTATCTGAGTGGTTTCGCGACTGACCAACTTGCACTGCATTCAAGCCAAAACATCTTCGACAACAATATTTTTCGACCAAATCTATGGCGATCTGGAACGATTCTTTTACAGTGCTAGAATACAATTTCAGTCGATCATTCCTCTCCAAAACCTCACCGGCGATCTCGCCGAAATTGACCTGGGACAAGGCTTGAAAATTAGGAGAATTATGACGAGTGAGATAGAGCAGCTATTGGACTTCGATTCTCTCAGTTGCCTTATCATGAAATCATTCATGTCAAGTATGCTGCAGAGTTGGGGCATAGTTTGAAGAAATTGATTGGCGAAAGCACTGGATCCTCAGACAGTCAGTCGCGGGAAACGTTGGACAATTTGGTTGCGGCTTTTTGCGCCTATTCGGGCCTGGCATCGTCGGGTACAAAATACTTGTAACGAAACAACTAGTAACTTCCCTTCTGTGGGTACCTCTATTCAAGGTGGCCTGACCCATGAGCGATTTTTGGGTCCTGCGTATTCTGTGAGCGAAGTCGAATCGAGTAGTTTTCAAAAAATTTCAGGATGCATTCGACAAAATAGATTTTACACGACACGCCGCTTTGGCCGTGGCAATAAGGCGTCTCACCTACGCTTACGAAAGAGACAAGGTGGAGGACAAGTTGGTGGATTTGATGGTCGCGTTTGAGGTATTGTTCTTCAAAGAAGGCCAAGTCGGAGAGTTTCGACACGAGCTTTCGGTGCGTGTTGCGCGTTTTCTCGCTAGTGAGTACGGACCAAGAAAGAAAATAACAAAGGATGTGAATGATCTCTGCGAGAAAAGAAGCTCGGTCATGACGAGAACGTTGCTCTAAGCGGTGAATTCGTCACTATGGTCGAAAAACTATCTGAGGAACTCAATCAATCTTTTCCTCGAACGCTCGCAGGTTCTTGACCAAAATGAGATACTGACTCACATCGATTTGGATTAATTTACTAGCGGCAATCTCCACTCGCAACCTAGTTCACCCGTTCACTCCGATTTCTTCTCCGAGGTTGTTCGATGCGAGGATGCACCGTGGACAGTGTCATCATAGAGATTGGGACTCTAGAACCAATTCTGCTTCGCAGAATTGAAAAGTATATTCAATCAGACGACATCGTCAACGCAGCAAAGGGACTGATTGCGACCAACCAAGAGATCTACAAGATTGATGAGGATGCGCGCAAACTTCACCTGGCCGGGCAGCTCGACGTTCAGGTGTACGAAGCACTGACCAAAGACTACAAGCAGATTTCTGACAAGATAATGAAAATTGCTTACGAACGGAAGCTCGCACACGAAATTTCTGCACTACACAAGGCTCTGAGATTCACCAACGATGCCCCAAGTCTGTCCGATTATCTGCGGGGGGGCGGACCAATGAAAGAATTCTGTCCAAGATGCAGAGAGTCGCGAAGCGACTCCTAGAGAATGCCTGGGGAATCAAGCTCACGAAGTGCCGACCGGCGTGCAAGCGATGCGGAGCCGTGCTTGACGGATACGAGTAGGTGATATCAATCAATGTTTACAAGTGTGCGGAAATTTCGATTCGAAAAAACTTTCTCGAGGACGGTGAACAAGGAGAACTGATCCGTTGTAGAGCGAGACATAACCGTTTCGGTGACGAAGTAGGTGACACCCCGAGCTCGACATCCACGCCGCCCGCCGAGACCATGTAAAGACTCTGCAACCTGCGGATAGGCCTGTGGCGCAGCACTGATGTAGACCCAGTCGGACGAGGTTGAAGTTGTAAAAATTGGCTCTGTTGTTCACCGCTACCGAACCACCTGAACTCTTCACTGTGGTCCACTTGTTCGACAAGGTCGTTCCTGCGAAGTTGTCGTAGAATTCGAAGACCTTCGCCCCGTTATCATTCGTGCCGTGGGTCCCGGGGATGTTGGGCGTCTCGCCCCAGAAGTTGCCGTCGAAAGTCGTGGAGAGCGATTGCAAGACGAGGTAGATCGTGAGGGTGCCTCCACTCCCCGCTATTGAGGAGGTCAACTTCA
>VBPK01000060.1 GCA_005877225.1 Nitrososphaerota archaeon | reverse complement strand
CGCGTCGGTACTTGTGGGGCGATTCACCCCGCCGCGAAGGTTGGGTCGGTGATCATCGCAGATGCGGCCGTGAGACTCGAGGGCACCTCGAGGGAGTACGTGATGGAGGGATATCCTGCGGCCGCGGCTCCGGAGGTTGTGATGGCCCTGAAAGAGGGAGCGGCCTCGCTAGGGAAAAAGTCGATGACGGGGGTAGCCTGCTCGACAGACTCGTTCTATGTGGGACAGGCGAGGCGCGGCTATGGCGGCTATTTCCCAAGCCGCTCGAAGACTCTCATCTCCGACCTTCGAGCCGCGAAGGTGCTCTGCTTCGAGATGGAGTCCTCGATACTCTTCACCCTCGGGAGGCTCTTCGGACTCAAGACGGCGGCGCTATTCGGGGTCGTCGCGAATAGAGTCACCAATGAGTTCGGGGTCGACGCCGGCGTCGAGGACGCGATTGCGGTGGCGATTGAGGGAATAAGGCGGCTGCCGAAGTACCTAGAACCTAAGGACCTCTCGTAGCACGTCGGGGCCGTGGAGCGTCCCGAGCCTTCCCTCCCTGGAAGCTCTCTCCGTGAACCTGCTTCCCTCCCTCCGCCCCGAGATCGAAAGAGGCACCGGGTCCGACGAATGTCTCATAAGAACACACGGAGTCGCGTGGTCGCACGAGACCGCTATCCTCGCATCGTTGATTTCGTCCGCGACAGACGAGAAGAAGTGTCTGTCCAGCTTCTCGATGTTCTTCTTCTTTCCGAGTGCGTCTCCGTCGTGGCCGAACTCGTCCGGTCCTTTGATGTGTGCGTAGACAACAGCCCCATCCCGGAGTTCCCTCGAAAAGAGTGCGGCCTTCTCCTCGAGGTCGTTCCGGTCACCGATACGTACCATCTTCATCTCGAGCAGCTTGGCGATTCCGACCTCCGCGGGCATCTCGACGAGGGCGACTCCCCTCATCCCGTACTTCTCCTCAAATTTTTGCACTCTCGGGAGGTGGTCCCCCGCATCTCTCAGCAGGATGGCGTTGGCTGGCAGCTTCCCTTCCCTTCTCCTCTCCCTGTTCACCTCACTCTTCTCGAGAAGCTTCATCGCCCGCCGCGTGAACTCGTTCACGAGCCTCGCAGTTCTCCTCGCGTCTTCATTGCCAGATTCGGGGCGACAGACCTCCACTCTCTCGGAGGAGCCTGCCTCGCGAGCCGCCCCAAACCCTCCGACTCGCCTGTACGCCGGGTCGGTGTTCGTGACGTCGGCAGATATCGCCTTTGACGACCTTAGCACGAGAACCCCACGATACGAAATCGTCGCTCGAAACTCGGCCTCCGCCTCATCCAGACTCATCCCTTCAAGGTCCTTCTCGATCCTATTCGCTTCCTCTTGCGTAAGGTTGCGCCCGGCACGCCTGTCGAGTATCTTCCGCCCATCCACTGAAGCTAGATTCGCCCTGAACGCAACGTCACCATCCCTGAATCGCATGCCCGCACCGACCGCCTCGACCACCCCACGACCCGGATAGCCTTCGGCGAAGGAGTAACCCAGCATGCTGAAGACCGCGATGTCCGACTCCGGCGCAACGCCTCTCCTGACCGTGACCACTCTTCCGACTCGGGACGACCTTGCAATCGAATCCAGGTTCGGAGTATATGCGGCTTCCAGAGGGGTTGTGAAATTCAACCGGGGGTTCGGCCTGTCGGCGGCTCCGTCGAGAAGGACATAGCCAACACTCCCTCTGATATCTCCGCGGGACACATGAGCGGCTCAGGCCAAGTATAACTGTCACCAACTTAGCCGAGTTTCCCAAACCCTTTATTACTTATTCCGGGGCTCGCACGGCGTTTGCCCGAGATAAGGAAGGGCTACTTTACTGAAGAGATTTCGATTGTGGCCCCCGAGCGAGGGTTGAGGCCAAATCAATTCCTCGCTGAAAGGAAGGAGCAGAGGTGTCCGTTCTGTCCGGGAAACGAGGAGATGACACCGCCCGCAGACCTCGTTCTCGTCAAGCGTGGGGAGACACTGCTGAAGCAGACCGACGCTGAGGGAGACACCGTCAAGAACTGGACTGTCAGGGTCTTCCCCAATCAGTACCCGGTGGTCACACCGCAGGCGTCTCCATCCTACGGGGAGCACCCCCACTACAGCGAGCCCGCCGTCGGATACCACTACGTGATGGTTGCGACTCCCAGGCACGACCTCCCCTTCTCGAAGGTCGATATCGACCAGTGGACAAACATCCTAGCCTCCCTCCAGGACAAGGTAAGATGGCTCTACGCACAGAAGGGCGTCAGCTACGTGACCGTATTCATCAACAGCGGGAAGGAGGCGGGGGCAACGTCATCTCACGCCCACCTGCAGATCGTCACGACGCCTCGGGTACCCCCCAACGTCGAGACGGAGGCACAGGCGGTACAGAGCTCCCTCAACGAGCTTGGCATCTGCCCGATGTGTCAGGTCGTCGGTGCTGAGACCGGTGGGCCGAGGCAGATACTAGCCACCGATTTCTACATCGCCTTCACCCCTTGGGTTTCGAGGCACGCCTACGAGTTCTGGATCTACCCTAAACACCACCAGACGAGCATCCTCAAGATGTCGCAGAAGGAGATGATGGACCTGGCGCTGATGCTCCGCTCAACTCTGGGAGGCCTGGCGAAGGCGCTTGACAACTCAGCCTTCAACCTCGTCTTCCACGGCTCCTCAGAGAAGAAGACCACGAAGCAGATTCATTGGCACATCGAAGTGTACCCCAAAATCTCTACATGGGCGGGGCTCGAGCTCGGCGCCGGGATCTTTGTCAACGAGGTCTCGCCGGAGAATGCGGCTCAGGTGCTCGGATCGATGTCGAGGAAGGAGCTGGCGCAGATGGTCGGGATCACCTAGTTAATCCGCTCCGCGTTTCAGGGCGTCGAGGAGGGGGGTTGGGTAAGGGTCTCTCCCGCTCGCTATCGCAATATAGTAAGAGGCGAAGTCGAGAAGGTACGTGAGGGTGGATAGTTCTCCGAGCGGGGTTCCCCCGGAGCCTCTCTCTTCCACGGTCTTGACACTCGACGCTCGAAGCATCCTTATCATCGAATCGATCCTTCTCCCTTCGCTCTGGGGTTCTCTTGAGTGCCTCAGGAAGACTGGGGTGAAGCCCTTGGAGTCGCCATCCCAAGCCTCAATTTCGTTGTGAAAGAGCTCCGGGGTTGAATCGGCGAAGGCGTGCTTCTTCGCGTTCTCGTTGAGAGCATTCTTGAATCGAAAGGCGACCCCTCTCGTTACCGTCGAGCCGTAGATCTTCGGGATTGAATTCAATACCGAGGCGGCGAGGCGCTTTGACGGGTTCCGCCCGATGGGGGTAGACACCTCGATTTTCTTTCTTGTTTCGCTCAGTGCTCGAAGGGAGTCGTCGACCTCCTCTTCGAGGCCGTTTATCTCGAAAGCCTTCCCAAGGACCTTCAGCGCAGAGTAGAGGAGATGCGGCAGAGAGTAGCGGGGCGCTGAACCTCTCGGTATCTTGACAACGTGGAGGCCGTTCTTGCGGGCGAACTCCTCGAGCCGCCCACCGGAACAGATCGAGACGAGAGTCGCGCCGCGCTGCAGCGCTGATTTCGCCCCTTCGATAGTCTCACTCGTATTTCCGGAGGCGCTGCAAGCGAGCACGAGCGCCCCCCGCATCCCGGAATGCTGGAATGTCCCCTTCTCGACCTCCAGCTTGGGCCCCCTTCGCGACTTCAGCCAGTCCGAGATGATGTCACCGGCCGAGGCTGACCCACCCATTCCGATGTAGACGGCGCGGGTGTACTCTTTGGAGGGAATCTCGACCGCAACTCTCGCGCCTTCCTCGGCAAGCCTCGGCCAGGAGGCGTACACTAGGTGAACCTTGCTCCTGTCCAGGCGGCTTATTCTCGCGCTCGAAACGTTGAACTGCAACTCCATCACTCCGCAGGTGACGCTATTCGGTCGGGCTGCGAGCCGCTGAGTTCGTTTCAGGCTCGACCCGGAGCTCGGGAGGTAACTCGGGAGGGGATGGAGGGTGCACTTTGTCACTCCAGCGACGTTGTTGAGGCATGGGGCTTCAAGAGCTCAGCGAACCACTTCCTTCTTCACCTTCTTCAGCCGTCTCTCTTTCCTGCGGGCATCGAAGAGGTACTCAATCAACCTCTCCCCCGCCTTCGAGAGGGCCATCCCGCGCCTGTCCATCATCCTCTGCTGTGTGAGAATCGCCGATTCGAGTTTGAGCTCGACACCGTGACTGTTACGCCCGTCGTAGAGTGCGAAGCTCGGCACGTCATCCCTGACGAGATTCATGACCTGGCTTCCGACACCTATCTTCTTCCCCGCGAAGACCATGCAGCCGATAGAGACCTTCGCCATGTCTCCGACCATCGGACCCAGCTTCATGAGGTTGGTGTCCACCTTCTTCCCATCAACCTCCATCTTGACTGAACCATACGTGTTCTTCAGGTTGCTGAAGGTGCTCCCAGCACCGAGGTTGACCCACTCGCCCACGATCGAGTCGCCGATGTATCCGTGGTGCGACTTGTTTGTGTACGACATCATGATGGAGTTCTCGACCTCACCGCCGATCCTGCACTCCTCTCCTATCGTCGTCCCGCTCCTGATGAGCGCGGCGTGCAGCCTCGCCCTGGGACCGATGTAACTGGGCCCGGCGACCTGCGAGAAGGCTTCGATGTGAGCGCCGTCATCGATAATGACGGGGCCCTTTGAAACGTCGAATGAGGTGATCTCGTCGACCTCGGCCTCGGCAGAGATCATCAGGTTGCTCGAAGGGCCCTTGACGTTGCTCAGCCTAGGAGGAGGTGCCATCTCCTTCTCATTGTGGCCTTGGAGAACGATCGCATACCCGTTGCTCTGAACAATCTCCCAGATATTCTCGAAGAGAGTCGCG
>VBPK01000142.1 GCA_005877225.1 Nitrososphaerota archaeon | reverse complement strand
TACGTCTCCGAGGGCTCAATCAAGAAGAAGCACGTTACGATCTCCAATACCGACTCGCAAATCATCGCTCGTGTCTCTAGACTCGTAAAAGAGCAGGGGTCCAATTACATTATCTGGAAGGTTTTGAGAAGAGGAAGGAGCAAACCATGCTTCAATGTTGAGATTACCAACTCTCTACTATCGAGACTGCTAGAAAGCCTCTTCGGCAAGGGCGCTAGGGTGAAGAGGCTCCCCTCATGGATTCACCAAATTTCACGAGAGAACAAACTAGCCTTCTTGACTGGGATGTATCGTGGAGATGGAAGCGTTGAACATTCCAAAAGAGGCAGGTCTGATGCACGCAGCTACACGACCACCTCACATGCGCTCGCGGTCGACCTTTGGTTACTTCTTGCGGGCGTAGGCGTCATCGCTTCGATTAAGCGAAACAAGAAAAAGAACGCTTGGGCGATTGTAGCGTACGGACACCAGGCAGACTTTCTCGGTGAGGGACTCAAGAAGGCCGTGCGAAAGCAGAACATCGGATTCGCTCTTGGTAGAGGCAAAGTATACCTGAGCATACGTAAGCTTGAACGCGAATGGTACTCCGGCCCGGTCTACGACCTGAACTCCGGAGGAGATTTCACTCCTCTATTCAATGTGCACAATTGCTGGGTTTTTCCGAAGGGACAAAACAAAGTGAATATCGGGCTGGGCGTCTCGAAGGCCGGCCTCGACCGAAGAAACAGGAGGTTCAACAAACAGGACAACCTCCAGGGGTTGATTGACGAGTACGTCGGGGCGAACTCCGTAATCAAGAATCCAAGACTCGCCTCTGGTGAGGACGATGGAGACAACGCCAAGGGAAACTGGCAGGTGCCCGTCAGGAGGCAGAACGACTGCATGGTGGCCAACGGTTTTGCTGTGGTGGGAGACGCGGCCTGGCTCCCAAGGCCCCTGGACGCCGGTGGAATCGGTCCCTCGATCTACGCGGGCGTGATACTCGGGAAGGTCGTCGCGGCGGCTCTTGAGGCGAATGATGCAAGTCAGGAATCCCTCTGGGGTTACAACGTCGAGTACATGAAGACCCATGGCTTCCAGATGGCGAGTTTCGAGGTTCTCAGACGCTATCTCCAGACTCTGACGAACGAACAGATCAACTATGGCATGAAGCACTTCCTCTCTGAGGAGGATATACAGGCGATAACCGATAGGAAGCACCCCGACTTCAACAGGACGCAGTTCTTCAACCCCGCGATGTGGTTCAGGGTGCTCGGCGACCTCAACCTTGCGAGAGGTCTCAGATACACGGCGAAGAAGAGTCAGACCCTGGTAACCCACAACCTCGAGTATCCGGACTCGCCGGGAAGATTCGCGGCGTGGCGAGATCACCTGCGCGGCGAGCTTCGGGAGACAGTCGAGAAGTTCAAGCCCCTCGACGCGCTTCAATGATTTAAGTGCGACTCCGTGGGCGACGACGTCGTGAAGTCCGACCCCCTCGACCTGGAGATCCTAGAGACATACAAGGAGCTCAATCCGTCGGCGGCCTTTCTCCTGGGGTTCAACCAATACGCTGGGAAGCTCTTCATCCCCTCCTCCGAGAACATTCGGGGTGCTCTTCGGAGGGTCCGGGAACTCAGGAAGAGGGCAAAGACTGAACTCCAGGAGAAGGTTCTCGACGCCCTCGAGGTGGCGCTGCTCTTCGACGAGCCGCAGCCGATTCTCGATGATATAGTCGGGACCATCTTCAGCCACTTGGCCAAGGAGGGGGTGAACGAGGGTCACCTGTTGTCTCTTCTCTCTTACTCCTCGAAGGCGATAGATGCGACCAGGGAACGCTTCGAGGGGAGGGAGGTCCCGACGGGGGTCAAAGCCCTCTGCCTCTACAGGTTGAGCGCAATCATCGAGATTCTCGACGCAGTGAAGGCGACGGTGAAAGTGGGGGAGGAGCTGAAGGGGGAGTGCGAAGGGTTGAAGGCGAAGGCGGCCGCGTTCGTGAAACTCTTCGAGCTCGACGGGTTTGGTGAGGGCACCTTTGAGGAGGTGGAGAGCGTCTTCAGGAGGTACGGCTTCGAGCTGGGAAGGAAGGACTTCTACGGCGTGGCGCTGGTGAAGGGATTCGATTACTTCGAGACACCAGAGGAGCTTGAGAAGAAGGCGATCTCTTGGATCGACGAAGAGCTCCCGAAATTCAGGGGAGTTGTTGAGAAGCTTGCGAAGTTGTACGCATGTGAGGCGGAGACTGAGGAGGTTGAGAAGAGGATGAACGGACGCCTCAACCTGAAACCCAGCGAGCTACTGAAGGTTACTCGAACGATTCGAAATGTGGTTCAGCGATTCGCTGACCTTGACATAGTGAGGATAAACCCGAAGTACAAGACGAAGCTCATCGAAACGCCGAGCTACCTGACCGGGGTGATCCCGACTGGGGCGGCGCAGTTCTTCGATACCTTCACGAGGAGGCCCTTTCAGCTCTTCTTCCAGACGACCGACCCCAAGCGCGACCCGGACAAGTCAGTCTCGACTCTTCTGAACCTGCTTGTTCACGAGGAGTACGGCCACTGTGTGCATCACTCGAACAGCGCCCTGGGTTTCATGGGCGAGCTGAACCCTCTGTACCTCATTCCCGGGCTGCTCAGCGTTCCCATCACCGAGGGTCTCTCGTTCAACAGGGAGAGGGAGTTTCTGGAGGCTGTCAGACGCCTTGAGACGAAGAAGAGGCTAGCCAGGGCGGAGAGCGACTACGTCGGGGTGATGAAGAAGTACGGAGGTCTCGAGCTGATGAACCTGGAGGAGGAGTTTGCCGTCAGGAAATGGAGGCTAATCAGGTTTCTGAGGGTTGTCGGCGACGTGAGGCTGAACACGGGGAAGCAGGGGCTCCTGGAATTCCTCGACTGGGCCCACCAGTACACGGGGGTGCCACGCTCAAACCTCTACTTTCAGCTCTTCCCGGCCCACGAGGGGATCTTCCCGGGATACGCGACCGCCTACGCGGTGGTGGGGCAGGAGATAATGTCGATAGAGAAGAAGATCAAGGACGAGAAGAAGCGTGTGAAGTTCTCGACCTACCTCTGCACTTCGCCGCTCTCTCCACAATACACAGAGACGGATCCCCTCACACGACTCCGATCTGGTACACGTACGACGATGGAAAGTTCATCGTCAACACGAGTCTTGACAGAGTCAAGGTGAAGAACGTGCTGAGGGACGAAAGGGTCGCTCTCCTCATCCACGAGGGATACTCCTACCTTCTCGTCGAGGGGAGGGCGAGAATCGCCAAGGAGCGGGACCCACTGAAAGACATCGAGAGGCTCGCGGTCAGGTATCAGGGTGAGGCGGAAGGAAGAAAGGCTGCGAGAAACAACTACTGGAAGCAGGAGCGTGTCTCCATGGAAGTGGTTCCCACGAAATTCGTGGAGCAGCTGGGCTAGGCGGTCGTCGTCGTCTCCTCCCCCCTCAACGATTCGGGGAGCCAACGATTAAATCGTGATTGGCGCGGCAGAAGAGTTGCTTGCCTGTTTATGATCTGGTTGTCGTTGGGGCTGGAATCATGGGGCTCGCCTCCGCCTACTACTTGAAGCTCAACAATCCCTCCAAGAGCGTCCTGGTACTCGATAGGTTCGGCGCCCCGGGTCAGGGCAACACCGGTCGGAGCAACGCGATGTTCAGGAACACCTTCACCTCTTCCGACAACCAGCTTCTCGCGAACACCTCCATCGACTTCTATCTCCACCTCCAGAACGAGTTGAAGCTCGACATCGGATTGCAGCTCATCGGCTACCTCTGGCTGCTGAGCGAGAGTCAGGTCGCGAAGACGGAGGGGTACGTTCAGGGGATGAAGAGAAACGGGATCGAGGTCGAGGAATATTCCGTAGAGGAATTGAGGAGGCTCGTCGGTGGAGTCGTCACCAATCTTGACCGAGACGACGAGGAGGCGAACGTCATGGGACTTGAAGACATTAGCGGTGCCGTCTTTGGGCCGAAGTGCGGCAGGCTCGATCCAGAGAAGCTTGTTCGTTTCTACGCGAACGAATTCATGAGGCTGGGAGGAAAGATTGCATTCAAGACGAACGTCGAAGGTCTCCTCCTCGGCCCGTCCCGAAAGCTAGGTGTCGAAGGAGAGCCGTTCGTCTGGCAAGAGGCAGAGGTAAAGGGTGTCAGAGTGGCGGGGGGCATCTCGGGCGAAATCGAGGCGAAGTCGGTGGTGGTGGCGTGTGGAGCATGGAATAATGAACTCCTCGAGCCGATAGGCGTAGACGGTCACGTGAAGGCTAAGAAGAGACAACTCTTCAGCGTTTCAGCCGAGAACGACGGACCGCTGCTCTCCCTCCTCCACACGAGGGGATTCAACAACCTCGGTCTGATACCCCTCGTGATTCTTCCCAAGTCTGGCGTCCACTTCAAGCCAGTCAGCGAGGAGAGAAAGTTCTGGGTAGCGTGCGAGGACGAGGTCAACCGCCCCTACATCAACATCCCCGACCGGGACCTCGACAGCTACCGTGCTGAACCGAGCTATTACGAAAGAGGCGTTCATCCCGTCCTCGCGGCATACTTCCCCCAGTTCAGGAACGCGAGACCCGAAAGCATGTGGGCGGGTCTCTACGCGTACAACACGGTCGATTATCTGCCATACGCCTTCAGAGAGGGCAATCTGATTGTCGTCGGCGGGGACAGCGGCAGCGGGATAATGAAGGGAGACGCGCTGGGAAGAATCGTCGACGCGCTCTACAGGGAGGGAGCCGACGCCTCCCTTTATGGGGGAGTCGAGTACGGCGTTTCAAAAGTAGGTTTTGAGAGACGAGACGTGAAAAGGGAAGAATGGGTAATCTAGCTGAGTTCATAGCGATGAAATTCGGGGCATCGTCGGTTCTTCGTGAAAGTTCTATCTGTTTAGCTGTCTACGGTTCTAGTCGAACTCGCCGCCGCCGCCGCCATCCTCTCCACCGCCACCACCACCGCCCTTCGGTGGCCCGCCCTTCATCTTCCCTGCGGCGATTACGTCGTCGATCCGGAGGATCATGCTCGCTACCTCGCTCGCGGACCTGATTATCTGCTCCTTGACGGCCAGCGGCTCGAAGACCTGCTTCAGGTACATGTCCTTGATCTTCCCTTCGTGGGCATCGATCCCGAACCACTTCCCACCCTCGGCGTGCTTCGCCCTGAACTCAACCTGGGCATCGATGGGGTCCATCCCCGCGTTCTCTGCGAGCGCGACGGGTATCGTCTCGAGCGCTTCGGCAAACTTCTGCGCGGCCAACTGCTCCCTCCCAGACAACTTCTCTGCCCATTTCAGGACCTGGTATGCGGCCTCCGCCTCCGCGGCGCCGCCGCCCGCAACGACCGCCGGCTTCTCGATTACGTCCTTAGTGACCATGATCGCGTCGTGGAGCGAACGCTCTGCCTCATCGACTATACGCTGTGTCCCACCTCGAATCAGCAGCGTCACCGCTTTGGGATTCTTCGCTCCTTCTACGAAGACCCACTTGTCCTCCTCCACCTTCCGCTCTTCCACTGTCGCCGCGTACCCTAGGTCCTTCTCCGAGAGGTCCTCGAAGTTGTTCACCACCCGCGCGCCAGTCGCCTTCGCGAGCTTGGTCATGTCGGACTCCTTGGCCCGTCTCACGGCGAGAACGTTTGCCTTCGCCAGGTAGTGCTGTGCGATGTCGTCGATTCCCTTCTGACAGATGACGACCGTCGCCCCAATCGAAGTCACCTTGTCAACCATCCCCTTCAGCATCTTCGTCTCCTCGTCGAGGAACTTCTTCATCATGGACGGGTCGGTGATGTTCAGCTTCGCGTCGAACTCAGTCTTCTCTATCTCGAATGGAGCGCTGACGAGGGCTATCTTCGCCTTGTCAACGCGCTTTGGCATCCCCGAGTGGACGACCTCCTTGTCGAGGACGATTCCCTGGACGAGCTTGGTGTCGCCCAGTGACCCACCAGGTTTCTTCTCTACCTTCACATTTTCGATATCTACAACATACTTGGTGTCCTGCTTCTCGGCGACCGCCAGTACGGCGTCGACGACGAGCTCCGCCAGGTCCTGTGCTTCCTTGGAGACGAGCTTCGTCTGCATGCTCGTCCTGGCGACCTTCACGAGCCACTCCCTGCTGTCTGGTGTTATCTTCTCTGCCACCTCCTGCAAGGCGGCGACGGCTTTCTTGGCCGCTTTCATGTAACCGTCCACAATAACTGTCGAGTGGACGTTCTTGTCGAGAAGCTCTTCCGCCTTCTCGAGGAGCGCTCCTGCCAGCACCACTGCCGAGGTTGTGCCGTCTCCGACCTCGTTATCTGTCGTCTTAGAGACCTCGACGAGCATCTTTGCTGCGGGATGCTGCACATCTATCTCCTTGAGCATGGTCGCACCATCATTCGTGATTGTAACGTCGCCGAGGGAGTCGACGAGCATCTTGTCCATCCCTCTCGGTCCGAGGGATGTCTTCACTATCTCCGCGATGAGCTTCGCAGCCGCAATGTTGTTCCTCTGGGCTTCCTTTCCCCTATTCTGGCTGCTTCCTTCCTTGAGAATGAGAACTGTTTGACCTGAAGATGTGACTGCTGGAATTGCCATCGTTGTTGACATAATCCGTATTCACCTTCCGGTATACAACTTCCGTTTGTATATAAGATTTTCTTGGGGCGAAGGGGGAGGGTCCCGTGGCCCCGAACCCGCGGAGAAGGCACACACGCTGAAACCAACTTGTCGGCTGAACTCCAGCAACTCATCACCCTAGTTGTCTTCGCCGTCACCTACGGCGCCATTGTCCTCAGGAACCTGAAGGGCTTCACGCTTCCGATATGGGCCATTCTGCTGGCGGGGGCGGTCGCGATGGTCTTCGTTGGCTCAATCGGGGTGGTTGACGCCTATCGGGCGGTAAACCTCCCCGTGATTACCTTCCTCTTCAGCATGTTCACCCTGGTGACAGGCCTCGACATCTCCGGCGCCCTGGAGAGCTTCGCGAAAGCCCTCCTCCGAAGAGCGAAGAAACCCGGGGACGTGATCTACCTGACCTTCTTCGGCTTCGCCTTTGGTTCCGCCTTCCTGATGAACGACACTCTTGCACTTATGGGGACACCGATCATGCTTACCCTCTCGAGGAGGCTGAACATCTCGCCGAGGCCGCTCCTCCTAACGCTCGCCTTCGCGGTCACAACGGGGAGCGTCGTCACGCCGATGGGAAACCCGCAAAACCTCCTCATTGCCCTCGCTAGTGGGATTACAGCCCCTGTAATCGGTTTCGCCTCGTATCTGCTTCTCCCCACCCTACTGAACCTGGGGGCCACCTACCTGCTGTTAAGAGTACTCTTCAAGAAGGAGTTTCACAAGCCAGGGGGCAAGTTCGAGAACGTCGCTCTGCTGGAGGAGGGTGGCAGACGCGCCACTGACAGGCGCCTTGCGAGGCTCTCGGTCTCGCTCGTCGTCTTCACTCTCGCGCTGATTCTGGCGGTAAATATTCTCGAGGCCTTCGGAATCAAGCAACCCTTCGGAATCAGCGAGGTCTCCCTTCTGGGCGCGGCCCTCCTCCTTCTGCTCAGCGGCAGAGGACGGGAGATACTCCGGGCGATGGACTGGGGCATCCTCCTCCTCTTCGCGGGCCTCTTCGTCCTGATGCAGTCGCTCTCCAACAACGGAATCATCGCCTCGGTCGCGCAGTACCTCCCCGCGCTGGGTAGGGGAGACCCACACGCCTCACTCTTCTCCATACTCGTCTCAGGGCTCCTCCTGAGCCAGGTTCTCAGCAACGTCCCGATGGTCGCCCTCTATCTGCCGATAATGAAGTCCCTCAGCTACGGACCACAAGACGTCTACGCCTGGGCGGCACTCGCAGGAGGGAGCACGCTGGCCGGAAACGTGACGATACTCGGGGCTGCCAGCAACCTGATAATCATCGAGGAGGCGGAGCGCGGAGGAGTGAAACTTAGCTTCATCGACTTCTTGAAGGTCGGGGTTCTGGTCACGGCGGTAAACTTTGCGGTCCTCTATGCGTCTCTCTACTTCGGGGTCTAGTCGGTCATCCGGTAGTTCTAGCGCATCGTGACCGGATTCTGATGGAGGAAGCTCTCTATTCTTCTGGCGAGCCCGAGGTCCCACTCCGTTACGCCACCCTCGCTATGGGTTTGAATCGAGAGCTTGATTGTGGTGTATCTGATGTGTATGTCGGGGTGATGCTCTTCTTCCTCCGCTATCTGGGCCACGTCATCGACGAACTTGATTCCAGCCATGAAAGTCTTGAACTCGAAGGTCTTCGTGATGAAGTCTCTCTCGAGCTTCCAGCCGTCGAGTTTCTTCAGTTCCGATTCGATCTTCGCTTTGGTTAGACGTTTCACCACAGTCAGCGAAAGGAGGCTGAGTCATATTAAGTAGCCAGCAAAAGGGTTGAAGGTTCGCGTGCGCGCTTCGCGAGAGGCGGTGTTTGGAGAGGAGGGTGTAGGCATACAGAAGGTTTCGTTCGGCAGTGAGAAGAATACCCTCGGGACCCTTACGGGGATGACGCTGGCGGGATTCTGCGAGGTGGAGATGCCGGATTTCGACGGGAAGAAGCATTGGTACCCGATCGAAAGTCTCACGGGAGAAAACGGAGAGAAGCTCGTAGAAGAGGTAATCGAGATACAAGCAGAGGAGGAAGAAGAAGATGATTCCGCCGAAGAGGAGTGACTGGCCTCGCCCTCGAAGATGCTGGCGCGATCTTGACCCAAGAACAAGGAGACGAGCTCGTTTTCGTCGTCGACGTGACGTCCTTCACCGAGAATGGGTTCATTGGCTCTTCCAACTTCGGGGAGAGTCGCGTGGACATCGAGTTCGATGACGGGAGTGATGGCATTTCAATCTCCCAGGAGATGGCGAAGAAGATCAAGGTGAAGGTGGGCTCGCCAGTCCTGATCATCGGGGAGAACGAGGAAAAGCCCCAGACGTCAGAGAGCACTGTGAGCTCGGTGGGGGAGAAGTTGAGAATCTCGGACGCGAAGACGTACTACTTCGTCGGGAGGTATGGCGGCGCGATCATCCGCATACAGAAAAGCTAACTAACTGGGGTCTCCGTCGGCCTCTGGAAGCTCGTACCACCTGATGCTCTCGCCAATCCTGGCTCTGAGCTTCCAGGATAGTGTCTTGGGAGAGCCCTCGATCATTCCGAGGAGGCGGTCGACCTCTCCCGCAATCTTCTCCGAGCTGCCGTTCAGGGACCCGAGGCTTCCTCTCAGCCTCACGAGACTCCACGTGAACGTCCTGTAGATGCCCCAGTCCCTCGAGCATAGTTCAGCTATTCTCTCACCGTTTATTCCTGTCTCGTCAGCCGTGACCTCGTAGTCGTTGAACGCTGCCGCGAGGTCTTTGAACTCCTTCTCGGTCATCTCTACGACCTGCAATTTTGTAATGACCAGGTCGGTTATCGATAAGGTCAGCGGGTGCGCAAGCAGGGTGTGCTTGAACTTGAATTTGTGGCACATCTCGAACTCATCGAGGAAGATGTCGACCCTCCGCCCGTTTCGGGAGTCGTGGTAGATCAGCCTCTTGCCCAGGTTGAGTTTGTTGAAAATCTCTCTCGGCCTGTAACCAAGCGTTTCCATGATTTGCATGATTCTCTTCGTGTCCTGCCTCCGGCCCATCAGGTCGATGTCCTTGTTCTCGCGGCGGAACTCGGGTTCTTGGGCGCTCCTGCAGAGCGCCTTGAATGCGAGGCCTCCCAGGAGCCTCAGCCTAACTCCCTCTCGCTCCCCACTACTGATTATCTGTGTCGCAGCAGCGAGTGCCTCTGAGGGAACGATGACCGCTACAGTCTCCATCGTGGGAGATTCTCTGTTAAATCCTCGATTTAAGCCCTGTTTTCACATCGGTGCCCGTCAACACGAAGCTGTTAAATTGGGTCGAGGCGGCGGCCCTTGACGACCTTTTCTTACTTCTCTTTTCTCTTCTCTTTCGACCTTCTGAATCCGGTAAGAACCCAGCGAGGCATCGACCATTCTTCATCGAACCCCTCCTTATTCCTCAGGATGACCCTTCCTCTCTCCTCGTCGATCAGCTCTGTGGCGGGTGTCGCCGCCCGATACCTGGCGTATTCGCTGTCCGAGATCGAGACCGCCTCCCTCCTCCGCCCTCCGATGCTGCCGAACCAACTTGCCCGCGACCCGTCGACGGAAACATAGAGAGATGCGTTTCCGACTTCGAGGTAAACTCTGGCGTACCTCAACTTTCTTGGCAGTTCGTGTTCCAAGAATATCTTCATGCAAACGTTCTTTCCGCCTCCTCTCTTTATTAACGTGTGTGGTAGGTCGAGATCGTCGGCGTTGCTCCTTTTAAGTTAAATCGCGGTGGAAAGAGGTGCAGGGCCGATGTCCAGCGAAATCGCTGAGAAACTTTCGCAGCAGACCTCACAGCTTGTTTCGGAGTTCGAGAAGCGGCTGGATGCGTTCAGTCAGCGAGACGACCTAATGGGGCTCACGATCGGGCTGGACTCGGTTGGCGCCTCCTCTCTGGCGCGGAAGTACTTTGGCGAGGGGGAGCACATCGCCACCGGCGTCGATGGCTCGAGAGACTACGATGAACGCCTCCAGATGATGCTCTTCTACTCGAACGCCACCGCCTACTCCTGTCCCTTCATCGTCGGAGAGGATGTCAAGTTCGAATTGAAGGAGGCGCGGCGTGAGGCGAAGCTGTCAGCAACCTCCGCCATCCCCCTATGGCTGGAAGACGTAATCTCAGTAATGCCGGACCTCCCAGAAGGAGACATAGAGCTCGAACATTCGATAGAGAGGATACCGAACGCGTTCATGACCTTGGGCGAGCTCTACCTAGCTCTCAAGGCAGTCGAGAAGTCAAGAATCATCTTCCTTGACCGGCCGATCTCCGGGACCCATTCAACCCTCTCTCGCGACTACAGGATTCTACTGAAGAGCAGGGTGAGCAGCAACCTCACCGAGTTGGTGTTCGGAGGGAGCAGGGTCTCCATGCTTGACCTGAGACTCGGCCTATCCCTCGGGGCACCTTGGGTGCCTGTTCCGGCCCGCCCGCGATTCCTGAAGTACGCCGTCCTGAGGAGTCTTATGGAGTCGGACCTCTCTTTTTCCCAGCTTGCCTCTGCCCTCCTGGTCGAGAGACGCGATGTGGAGAAGGCAGTCGCGGGCCTCAGGAAGCTCGACGCCAAGTTCGACGGCACGCTGCTCTCTGATTCGAGCGGTAGCGGTGTCAAACTGAGAGAGGACGTCAGAAGCTATTGGCAGAGACTCACTACACTCGCGTCGAACTATGGGAAGTTGGTCTTCGAGGTCGGTGCGCATCCTCTTCTGCTTCCGAAAGACCGCTGGCTGACGGTCTTCGATGTCAATACAATCTCGCTACTGCTCCTCGAGTATCTGTGCGAGGTCGCGCAGAAGAGGAGGGCGCTCCTGATCGGTATAGCCAAGGACACGACAGCCACCGATATCACTCGCGCCGCCCTCCCGTTCGCGGAGGAGAGGGCATACGTCAGGCCGCGGAGCCCCGTGCCTAGGATAAACAACGACAAGGCCTTTCTATCCATCCTGAGTTCTACGAATCTCTCAGTCAAGACGCCGTGGAGGACCTTCGGGTATGACGCATGCTTCTCGACGATGCGCTGGAGGGATGAGAAGAGGCCAAATTTCTTCGCGGCGCGAAAGGTCGTCTCGAGGGAGGGACTCTTCACTCGCGGCTTCTTCCAGCTGAGGACTCTGAGGACAGACCCGCATCTCCGCTCCTCCGTCTTCCTCTTTGACAGAGTCCTCGACGGACGATACGACACGACCGACAACAGGCTTGAGGTTGAGGAGAAGGGGGGCGTGGCAGAGGTGAGGCCCTACTTCGAGCCCGGGAAGGGAGCAAGCCTCTCGAACCTCGCCCTCTACATACTCTCCATGACGGACAACCCAGAGGTCTCGGAGGCGTTCGGGCACAACCAGCTCCTCTATCTGGCCGACAAGGCGGTGAAGACCGAGGTTCGCCTGATGAGAAGCTCACTTCGCGGCGTCGCCGACCTCCGGGTGGGGAGGATGTCGAGGAGGAAACTCGTCTCGGGGGTCGTGAGCACCTTCAGGGAGCAGCGACTCGAGTCGGAAGAGGCAAGGGTGAGAGGTGCAGCGAGCTACGGTGACTAGGTTGGGCGGCGGCGAAGAATCCTGGGTTTGCGACAGCATGAACGGAACTTTCGAGGCCAGACTGCGAAGGATGACCGTGCAGACCAGGACCTCAAAGGGAGACGGCAGGGAGATCACAGTCTCAAACATGGTCGCGGTCGTGGAGGCGAAGTTCAGCTACGAGGCCCTCGACAGGCTGTATTACCCCAGCTTCATCGCGATAGAGAGGGAGGTGAAGGGTCGCCTCTCCCACGTCATCTTCGAGGTCGTCTCGATCAACCCGACCCACTACCAGCAGCTCGGGATGGACGTCTCGATGCCAACGGTCCTCCGGAAAGAGTACCTCGACACGATCAACGAGAGCTGGGGAAAGTCGCAGGAGACCTGGATTGACCTGTGGGCGATTCCGACATGGTACATCACGAAGGTCCAAGACGGCGAGGTGAACTTCGAACGAACCCGTCTGGCCCCACTCGCAGGGGCTCGTGCCTTCCTTCTCTCTAAGAGGGCTGTTGAGAGGTTCCTCTGCTTCGAGAAGGGGGAGAGGATCGGGACGATGATAGGTTTTGACCTCCCCCTAAAGATCAACTTAGAAAACCTCGTCCGATACCACTCAGGTTTCTTCGGTTTCAGCGTCGATTATTCAGAACCGATCATTTATCGGCGAAATGGTTTCGTCGGAATTGCCAAGATAGGAGAGCTGGTAGATCCATTCTACAGTGCGACGGACGAGGGTCCGGTCTTCACCTCCTCCATTGAGGTTGTCTGCTTTGACCAAAAGACGTTCGAGGTGAAGTGGGCCCCCCTGCAATACGTATTCAGGCACAGGTACGAGGGGAAGCTGCTCAGGTTCAACCTGCGGACCGGAAGGAGCGTCGCCGTCACACCTGCTCATTCTCTCTTTGTGGTTAAGAACGGTAGAGTCTGCGTCGCTGCGGCGTCTGAGATAAGAAAGGGAGACTACTTGGTGGGGTCACGAAACGTCCCACAAACCCCCTCGGAGAATCCTACCGTCGACCTGTTAGAATTCTTCTCGGGGTCAGATTCTGAGGGGATAACGCTCCGAGGGATTCCCAGGGAAGGGATTGCGAGAGGGTTAATCGACCGACGGAACTCATGGAGGGATTGGTGGTGGCGAAGCAAGGGAGTCGTCCCCCTCGCGAGCGCCCATCTGCTACCCAAGGAGGTTTCGAGAAAGGCGCGAATCTCGTACAAAGGATGCAGATCTGACCTCCCAACAAAACTCGAAGTCGACGCGGCGGTTGCCCGGCTGCTCGGATACTACGTTGCAGAAGGCCATGCGCAAGTCAAGCCGGGTCAATCATACAGAATCGTATTTACGCTCGGGAAGAAGGACGAACACATTCTCAATGAAATAGTAGCGACTCTAATCGAGCGGTTCGGGATAACGGCAAGCATCCACCAGCACGGTAGTGGAGGAATCAGAGTATCCTTCTCACACAGGCTTCTAGCTGAACTCTTCACGCGATGGGTGGGAACTGGGGCGGGAAACAAAAGGGTGCCCTCGATAATCCTGAATTCACCTCCCAAGATAAGAGGAGAATTCCTCCGCGCCTGGGTCGAAGGAGATTACGGGGTGACTGTCTCCCCGGCGCTGATGAACGACATCATGTACATGCTACTAATGGAGGGCTGCGTCGGAACGACGTCAAGGTGGAGATACACGGAACCGATCGTCATAGAAGGAAGGCACGTTAGTTCAAGGCTAAGGCATCAGTTGAAGTTCCCGCGTCCCGCTGACATTCTCGATAGGGACTTTAGCTTCAGAAGGAGAAGGAGAAGTGAACCCTTGTTCCCCGCCGCAGAACTGCCTGCCACTCTGGCGCAACTCTACACTCATCCGTCGCATCTCTCGAGTTGGAAGAGAGGCGTCAACCCGCGCCTGCTCGAGGAGCTCAGGTCGAAGCTCTCCACCCTCGCAGAGTACGCCGGGTCATCGGCGAAAAATACTGAAGAAGCCAGACACGATGGTTTCTACAGGATGAGTATGGGGAGGTACATCGTCAGGTCAGATGACAAAATTCAGGCGAGCCAGCTCCTGATTGACCTCCCTCGGACGCTGACGGGCATAGAGGATCTTACCGAGTCCGGTCTGGCCTTCTTCGAGGTGCTGGATATCGAACCCGTCGATTCCACCTCCGAGTTCGTCTACGACGTCTCTGTGCCCGGGGCGGAGAACTTCCTCGCAGGCTTCGGCGGGGTCTTTTGCCACAATACTGGCGTTGGGAAGTCGAATTTGACCAGCTCCCTCGTGAGGATGGCAGCAAAGTCGGAGGAAGACCTCACTATCGTGATCTTTGATGTGGCGGGGGAGTATGCTGTACATCTCGTGGACCTTCTCGCCTCGGGCGGGAGAATACTCACAAACGAGCTTATCGAAGACGCGGGGCAGTTCTACAACTCCCAGGCGATTCCCGAGAGTCTCGAGGACGAAGTGGGGCCCCGGGAGATCCAGAAGGTCCTAGAGGGCCTCTACAAGGCTGGCGTGGTCGAGAGGCTCGCGCTGCAGGAGGCGGGTGGTCTCGACCTAGCCTGGATACAGACTTTACTCGAGAAGACGGTCGGCGACGCCAAGGCAGGGGGGACCACCGCGATCATCGCCCTCGAGAAGCTCTCATCCGATTTCTATACCGCTAGGGGGCTGCAGCCGGCCACCCGTCTCTCCGACCTTGACGACGACGCCAAGAAGGCTCTCACAGCCCTCCTCGAGGAGATACGCGTCAAGTCGCATGAGAAGTCGGGGATCAGACTCGAGGCGGAACAGATTCTTGAGAAGATTATGACAGAGAAAGCAGAGAGGGGTACAAAGGAGGGCGGGCTGACGCCCGAGAAGCTGGCGTACGAGCTCGCGACCTCCAAGGCTCCCAGACTGAACATCCTCTACCTTCCTGACCCTCTTCACGCTAGGATGGCTGCGAGCAGGCTGATCAGCAGGCTGTTGTACCTCCGCAAGAGGCTCGGGAACAGGGGGCGCATCCTCATCGTGCTCGACGAAGCGCAGGAGTACATACCCGACAACCCCAACGATAAGCAGATGACGATGACCTCAAACATCCAGGTCGAGGCCCTCCTGAGGCAGGGTCGAAAGTACAGGGTCCACTGCTGGCTCGCGACGCAGAGGGTCGCCCACCTGAACGTCTCCGCTCTGCAGCAGCTTCACAGCTACTTCGTGAGCACACTCCCCCGGATGTATGACAGGATGGTCGTCGCAGACTCTTTCGCACTCCCCTACGAAGTCCTCGAGAGGTCCGCGCAGCTCGAGAGCGGAGAGTGGATCTTCGTCTCCTACAAGGCGACAAAGCAGAAGGGTGTCCCTGTCTTCGTCCGGACCGAGAACAACGAATCTCTGGTCGCGGAGTACCTCAGGTCACGCAAGTAGGCCCTCGTCAGTCGACTCCGCCCTGCTCGCTCCGCTTGGCCCCTCTCGGTCCCCTCTTCCAGGAGGGAACCGCTGCGACGAGGCTGAAAATTCCCATGAGGAGAAAGATCTTGCGCATCGAGTTGATGAAGAGGTCCAGCTTCGTGGGGTCGAGCTGGACCTGCACCCCGGCGAAGATCGCTTGAAGGGTGCTGATTGGGACGCTCGCCGCCATTATCGCGAAGGCCATTCCCAGACTGAGCAGAAACCCGGTGTTGACTAATGTTGAGGACATCCCCGACGCGATCCCCCTCCGATTCACCGGGGCAGCATTCATGATCGAGGCGGCGTTCGGCGCCACGAAGATCCCCGCACCCGCTCCTGCCAAGATCATAGGGAGGACGAGCAGGCCGTACGATGCGCCGAAGGGGAAGATGGAGAACCAGAAGAAGGCGGAGGAGGAGATCAAGAGTCCGGCTGTGCTAAAACTTCGAGCGCCATACTTGTCCGAGAGGAATCCACTCAGTGGACCAAACATCACAAAGGCGATCGAGAAAGGGATCAGGAGGAGGCCAGCGGTCAGGACGTCGAGCCCCAAGGCTCCCTGGAAGTAGAAGACGAGGACCAGCGAGACGGCACCCCGCGACACCGAGGCGAGCAGGTTGCTGAAGATTCCGGATGAGAAGTCCCTGATCCTGAAGAGTGCCAGGTCCATCATCGGATATTTGACCTTCCGCTCGAGATAGACAAAGAGAAGCAGAGAGAGAAGCCCAGCCACCATGACTCCCTCATAGGCCAGGCTCCAGCCCGTGAGGGCGCCCAAGGTGAGGCCCAAAAGGAAGAGTGAGAGACCGATCGCAAAGAGGCCATTGCCGACCGGGTCGAGCTTCTCCCCCTTCGTCCGCACTCCTATCTCCTTCAATCGGGTGTACGCCCAGGCGGTTCCGAAGACTCCCACGGGAAGGTTGATCCAGAATATCGACCTCCATCCGAGGTAGGCGGTCAGGACGCCTCCGGCCACGAGTCCTAGGACCGAACCAGCCGTCCCCGCGATCTGGTTGATGCCTATCGCTCGCCCCCTCTCCGTCACGGGAAAGGCGTCGGTGAGGATTGCCGCGTTATTCGCGAAGACGAGCGCTCCCCCGGTCCCCTGCACGAGGCGAAAGAGGACCAGGCTGATCCCGTTAGGCGAGATGCTGCACAACCCCGAACCGAGGGTGAAGATAGCGAACCCGATATTGTAGAGTCGGACCCTCCCGAAGAGGTCTGAGAGCCTCCCGAACGTCAGGAGGAGTGTCGCCGTTATGAGGGTGTAGCCCATTATCACCCAGAGGCCGTCGAAGGTCGTCGTGGCGGGGAGGTCCCTGATTATCGTGGGGAGGGAGATTAGAACTATGTTGGAGTCCAGCACCGCCATGAAGACCCCAATCGTGGTGTTAGTCAAGACGACGTACTTGTATTCCATCCTGTATGCTCAGAGGAGAGGCGCGAAGTGGAGGATTCCTAAACGTTTGCGAAGATTTTCCTAGATTGTGACGATCACTAGCGCGAGAACGATCAGGAAGCCCGCCAGAATATCCATGTTCGTCGGCGTCTCCTTCCCGAGCAACTTGGAGAAGACCTGCGTGAGGAAGGGGGAGAGGCTCGTGAGAATCACGGTGAGGGCCAGCCCTGTCGTGGAGACCGAGTAGACGTAGATCGCGGAGCCGAGCGCGAGGTCGCTGATGGAAACTAGGGCGAGATATCCTCCCTCCCGTGGCGTGACCTTCTTGAAGGTGGAGAGGGGGTGCCCCCTGACAATGAGTGTCAGACCGAGGGCTATCGCTGCGGAGCCGTCTCGAACGAAAGCGAGGGTGACGAAATGAAGCCCGGCAGATGACGCGACCTTCAAGAGATCCTGCCCCACCGTCCAGATTAGGGAAGCACCAAGGGCGATTATGATCCCCTTGATCCTCGGCGCTCGGCTGCCGCCGCGCGAAAGGAGCAAGACCCCCAGTATGATCAGGGTCGCGCTCACGATGTTCGCGACGACCACCGACTCGCCCACCGAGAAGGCAGTCAGCTGGATCAGCAAGACGTAGGTGTAGACGACGGGAGTCGCGACCGACGCCCCCACCTCTCGAATCGAGATGAGAAATAGAGAGTCTCCGACCGCGAGGGTAATTACTCCGCTCAGGACGGCGAAGATCGCCCCCTCCTGAAAGCCGAAGTAAAGCGCCGGGAGAAGAAGTACACCGGCGCCTAGCGACGTCCTGATGAAGTTCAGAGTAAGCATTCCGAACTTCTTAAGGTAGACGCCGTAGTAGATGGGGCTGAACGCCCAGATTAACGCCGCGATCAAGGCAGGGATGGGGTTGACCAACGCTACTCGATTCTCCGCGCTTCCCGCGGGTCTCTGTGGTTCGCTTTTAACGACTGGTGAGTTTCACAAGACTTGGCAGAGCGTCTTGGCCGAGGCGGCGGAAACATTAACGACAAAGTTAATGGAAGCGGTCCAGCAGGCTCGTATCCGGCCTACTAGCTCCCCTACAATCCCGTGCTCTTGCTTTGGCTGCCCGGGCCGTAGTGAAGTCCCCTGTGCTTCGCGACGACTTGGTCGACGACCTTCCTGCCCTCCTCGCCGAAAGTCTTCTTGATTTCGTCTGCCATCGTCTTGAACTCCTCGTTCAGCTCCTTCCTCCTCTTAGGCTCTGTGGCCAGGGTCCACTCCGTTTCAATCGTTTCGAGCCTCCCCTTCATCACTCTCAGGCTTGCCGGCGGGGCGTCTAGGGACACGAGGGCAGGGGTGCTCCGGTTCTTTTATTTAATATATCTATTGAGAGGTAGAAACGCAAGTCGATTTTCGGGCGTTTTCTAACAACATTCCTCTATTCGATTCTGCGGGATTAAGGGACGAAATACATGGGTAATCCTTTTGAATTGAGGGTTGGGTCCGACCGATGGCGAAGACCTACGAGCAGTCCTTCAACTGAAAAGAGAATCTCCTTCTATCTGACCGCAACCCTCCCGGCTACACGGCGTGTCCTGCAGCTAGGAAATCGCAGCTTGCCTTCTGTCTCATCTTCGATAGACCCGTCCTTCAGACGCGCCATGGTCTACGTATTCGTAGGAACGAGGGGAGGATACAACAGGGCGAGAATCGTCGAGCTTTTGAAGGAGGAGCCGATGAACGCGCACAGGATCTCTGAAAGGCTGAAACTGGACTACAAGACAGTCCAACACCATCTTAGATTGCTGGAAGAGAATCAGGTCATAGTAGCCAGTTCACCAAAGGCAGCTTACGGCGCCGTTTATTTCCTGACTCCATACATGGAGAAGAACTTGGAGGTTTTGAGGCAAATGTGGCTAAAATTGGGTAAAGTTACAAATAAGGCGAGGGGGCTGTTAAAGTGAGATGGCCTTCGACGTCTTCTGGATGAATGTAGCGGCGGTCTTTGCAATTGTAAACGTGGCTCTGGTATTCTTGCTTCTTGGCCTGTACTATCAGAGCTGGAGAAAATTGCGTTCGGCCCTCACGATCAGCTTGATGATATTTGCGCTCTTCTTCCTCGTACAGAACCTCGTCATAATCGTTTTCTGGTATGCGTTGTATGGTCTCGTTCCCGCCGCCGAAGGCATCGTCGTGGCTGCCGCGCCATACCTGGTCGTGATCAATCTGATGCAAACCGTCGGCCTGGGCAGTCTTGTCAGGGTAACGTGGGGCTGACGGAGAGTCAGCTACTCCTCGCTTCGGTCGCTCTGATTCAGTGTTACTCTGGCGTGACTTACGGCCTAGTCGCCTTAGTCCACGACGTAACAGGCCGAAGAGCGAAGACTCGTTGACGGGTTCTCGTAATCGCCGACAGTTAGGACACAAACCATCCTCTGCTCGATCTTCTCGTGATGCTGGGAAAAGATAAGGAGCTTCTCGAGGTGCCAGCCCGATTCACAAGTCAGCTGCGCCCCGCAAGAAGAAACATTGAACCGTTGTGGGGAAGGCCCAGGAAGATCGGGCCGCTTCGAAGCAGAACTTGCTCCGACGACTCCAGAGCGTCCCGAACGCCCGACATGTAGTATATGTGAGATGGGGTCGGCGAGTATGATTGAGTCTTCCTCTACAAGTTCCGTGATCTTCATCCTTCGAGCTCCAAAGGTTTCTCTTGATTTCACAGCCAGAAGTCAAAGGCGCGGCAGATTTATGATAATTGAGATTGATTGAGGCCAACAGATTCAGACGGAAGAGTACGGAGATGAGCGAAAGATCGAATAGGTTACTCACTCGCTTCAAAATGAATGGGATGGGTCGCGGAATTCGAACGCGGTGACGATTTGGGTATGATTTGGGAATATCGTTATATAGAAATAATCGGTGACGCTGGTTTCAGTGACATTCGAGTTATTCTGCCTGCGTTCGGATGCGCTGACCCTGAAGGAGGCATTGCATCTTGGCTGACCACCTGGATTCGCCCGGTCTAAAGAGTCCTAATATGGACGCACGGGTCGATATCACGGACGTTTACGCATTTGCGGCACAGGAAGAAGATGACGAAGAGGAATTTTCAAGAACAGCCCTCGTCTTGAACGTGAACCCGCTCACGCTAGCCTCTGCCTTCGACCCCGACGCGATTTATGAGGTCTTGGTGGATACGGATGCGGATGCGACTCCAGATATTACATTCAAGACTCGATTCTCCACCGTCGGCTCCAATGGCAGGCAGAGGGCGACGGTCGTCCGCGCCGTAGGGGCGGATGCTAACTCACGTGACTTCTCAGGGAAGGTCATCATCAAGAATGCCCCTGTGTCGTTTGGCCGAGAAGAGAGAATTGCGGAAAGGAAAGATTTCAAGTTTTTTGCCGGCGTGCGAAGTGACCCCTTCTTCTTTGACCTTCTGGGTTTCTTAGCAGGCTTCAAGTTCACCGGAAGCGACTTCTTCGCTGACAAGAACGTCTTCGGCACTGTGCTCGAGGTACCCAATTCGGCGCTCGGCACGAACCCGGATATTGGGGTCTGGAGTCGTGTCCTCATTCCGGCAAAAGACTTGGAAACTCCAGGTAACGGTGAGCTGGTTCAGATAGATAGAATGGGGCGCCCCGCAATCAATACGGTATTCAACCACGGAGCGGATAAGGTGACGTTCAACACCATTGAGCCGTCCGGCCAGCGCCGAAAACATAGCTAAGATTCTGCTACCCGACATTCTCACTTTTAACTTCAATAGCAACGCGGGATTCCTTAATGGTCGAAAGCTCACCGACGACGTCATCGACATCGAATTGAACCTAGTAACGAAGGGGGCTGTGACTACGGATGGGGTAGGGCCTCATACCGACTTATTGGATGAGTTTCCTTACCTCGGAAGGCCGCACGGAATAGGTGAAAAAGATGAACAAGATTAACAGACGAAAATTCTTGAAGAAGCTGGGTGCAGGAACCGGAGTTATGGCGGCGGGAGTTTTCCTTCCCGGCGGAGTGCTGACAAGCGGCCGCGTGTTGCAGACAAGTAAGAACAAGTTGAAGTTCCGTGCCGTAGGTGGTCTTCCACAGGGCGCATTTCCGAGCTACGCTTCATACGTCGTAGAAGGCACTATCGACCTTAAGACTCACTCGGGAGTCGCCACGAAGAACGTGTTCGCAGGGCCGCCAGAGGCCATGAGCACGATCGCCCTTCCCGGGCTGTCACGAACTATTCGCATCACCGAAGTGGAAGATTCTGGGAGCGTCCTGAGAGTAAAAGGTGTTGTCGACGACAGGTCACAACTGCGTCAAGGAGAAAGTCCACTTGTCGATATCACCATTGACTCGGGTCGAGACATGGCGAGTTCGTCTTTCCTGAACAGTGAAGTAAGCCTGAAACTCGAATAATCCAGAACCTAACGAGACTTGGAGGAGCAATGTCTCTTGTCTGATGAAAGGCAAGAGACGTCTGGGATCGGTCTGTCTCGTGGCGAAAAATTAAGGATTGTCTCGATATACTCATCGATAGCTGCGGCGACCCTGCTCGGATTTCTCGCTTCCCTGGTGGTCGGGAAACTATCGGTTGTCTTGGCCGGTCTTGGGATAGTCACGTACGTATTCGGACTTCGTCACGGTGTCGACGCCGACCATATCGCGGCAATAGACAACACGACCCGAAAGCTGATGCAGGAAAAGCAGCGGCCTTTGACAGTCGGGATGTGGTTCTCGCTGGGACACTCGACGATAGTGGTCGCCCTAATCGTGGCCCTCGTGGTCGCAACGAGAGCGATCGTGGGGCAGATTCCCGCTCTCCAGAATGTGGGCGCCATCGTCGGAACGACCGTTTCGGGTATCTTCCTCTGGCTGATTGGGCTCGTGAACGTCGCAATCGTTCTCGGCATCTACCGCATATTCCGCGGCCTCAGAGAGGGGAGATTAGACCAGGCGGAACTCGAAAACCTCTTGGACAATCGAGGCTTCTTGAATCGCTACTTCCGTCCTCTCTTCAGGATAGTCAAGAGGCCTTGGCAGATTTATCCGATCGGAGTCTTGTTCGGTCTCGGGTTTGATACAGCTAGCGAAATTGCGCTGATCGCAATAAGTGTTGGAATTGGGGTGTCTTCCTCGGTTCCCATCTGGATGATTCTGGTGCTCCCCTTCATGTTCACATGCGGAATGGTGTTGGTCGACACCACGGACGGTGTGACGATGCGTCTCGCTTACGGCTGGGCCTTCCTCAAGCCCATCAGGAAAATTTACTACAACCTGACCGTGACGATAATCTCCATCCTCGTAGCCCTAGTGATAGGCACAGTCGAGCTGCTTCAAGTCGTGTCGGGAGAATTCAAACTCGAGGGACCGTTCTGGAGCTGGGTGGGAACGCTTGACTTTGAGACAATCGGCTTCGGGATAATAGGAATATTCATCTTGTCATGGCTCCTATCCCTGGCTTACTGGAAGTACAAGCGATACGACGAGATGCTCCTTAGCTGAGCCTAGTCAACCAAGCCTACGCAGTACTGATTCTATGAGAAGGTCTCGACCGATTCACAATCTCGTCTGAGATCTGTTCTCTGGTCTGTTCTCTGGTCTTCCCTCTGTGTCAATCCCCAGTTTGCGTGCTGTGTCGACGAGAGTCTGGTCTGGTGCATTCGCTGGAGTAGGTTGTCCCGTTGTGGGGGCGGCGGACTCTTTCGAGGCCTGAGTGAACTCCCTCCTCGCAATCCCTATTGACCGAGCGAGTTCGGGTATCTTCTTTGGCCCCCAGAGGAATATCACGACAACAATGGCCCCTATCACTATTAGTTGGACCGGCTCATAAAATGCCATTTGGGAGACTGATTACCCTCTCTGCCCGCTATTAGTTTTTGCCAGAATTTGACCCAGATAAGATGGCCAAACAGGGGGAGCTGACCGTAGGCCAAAAGGGCCCACGAATGGCTACGGCTCGACTCTTGACTGACGTAAAGGCTGATTTCGCGATGAGGCGGCTCTCATTTAGTCCTGTAGCTAACCACGCTCAAGAATCGCGGTCATGCAGTGCGCCCCCCCGTACCCTCCCGTGAGGTTCGTCAGAGTGATTGGGAACGCGTCGATCCCGTGGTGGTAGATTTCCTTCGTGTGGGGAAAGAATCCGGCAGTCTCCTTGAGGTGCTGGTAATCCTTCTGCGCCTGGTCGAGCAGTCTACCGTATCTGTTTGGATGCTGTTTGGCCTGGTAGCTCAGGCTTTCAAGTACATTCTTCGCCTGCCTATCGACCTCGACCGCAAGAATTGTGCCATCCTTGATGCAAAGAAAGTTCGAGGCGTCAGACAGCTGCTCGAGGGTTGTCAGGTCTATGATGCTGAATCCCTTGCTCCTGATGTAGTCGTGGAGGTTCGTCGCCCTCACCCTCTGCTTCTTGAAGTCGCCCTCCCCCTCGCGGTAGTAGATCTCGACGGCTGCTCTCTTCAATAGAGTCTCCGAGCCGACGGCGACCCCGCTGCCAGCGACGTTGAAGTAAGTATCAAGGTGCATCGTGACCATCCGGTCGGGCTCGTCGCCGGGGATGAGGGGGTGGGCGGGCTGGTGAACGAGCGCGACCTCCTTGAAGCCGAGACCATGCTCGAGGAATTGCTTCACGCCCGAAGCATTTGTCCTGTCCCCCAGCCCCAAGAGAGCGAAGTCCTTCATGGGCATGAAGTCGCCTCCCTCGAAGGTCCCCGGGGCCTCCGTCTCGTGTACTATCGTCTCACCGAGGCTCTCCCACAGGAACCGCGTGATGATGGGCTCCTCCCGTCTCTGAGGTTTTGACATGCGGGAGAGGAATATGCCCCTGTCGGTCGTCGCTTGCTGGTCTCTCATGAAGTAGAGGTTGGTGAGCGGCTGCCTCGCGGTGACCCTGACATCGACGGCGCGCGCCCCCTCCTCTTCCTCCAATTCGAGCTCGGGATGAAATATCAGCATGTAGAAGAACTGCCCCGAGTCGAGGAGCGGAAGGCTGTCCTCGAGCTGCTTCTGCGCCTGGTCAACCCTGTTCGGATTCCCGGCATATTTCAGGTCTCTCAGGGCCAGCGCGATGAGTTTCTCTCTGACCTCAGGCTTTCGGTCGGCGAGTTCGAGAAGTTTCTCCTTGAGGCGGACGACCTCTACCTTGAATTCATGAGTCAGAGCGTATTCGAGCCGCTCGTGCTCCCTCCTCGCCTCGTACCTGCTGAACGCCCTTTCATACAGGGAGGCTCGGGGGGCGAGGAGGCCCAGCCACATCTCCATCCCCGGCCGATGGACCGCCAACCTCCTCAGTCGGTCCCATTCTGCCCTTACCCGGGTCGCCATTCAGCTGCCACCAAACCCAGCAGCCTGCGAATGGGAACGTAAGCCGGAAAACCACCACCAAATCACTGCGCGTGCTTCACCCACGCCAAGACCGAGTGCGCGGCCAGAATAACCTTCTGTGTTGTCTTGAGAGCGGGTGCTACGAGCTGGGGAGCCGTGAGCAGGAGGGAGAAGACGAGCTAGGGCGTCTCATCCGAATACTTCCCTTTCCAGCTCCTCAAGGAGCGACCGGACGACAGTCTCTCTGAGGTTCAGAGATTGGGAGATGCTCTCCACCTCCCTGTTGTGCTCCTCGAGAATGTGAAAGAGAATTCTCTTCTTGTCCAGACCCTCCAGCTTGCTCGCGATTCTGGCAGCCTCCGTCATGGCCGCGTTCCGCACAGTTAACAGCGCAACCCGCTCTTCTTCAACCTCTCTAATCATTCTATCGACATCACCCAGTATTTCAGAGACCAGGGAAAGCCTGCCTCTGTCATCCTGCCTCTCCAGAGCGTCCCTGACTCGCTTGCTCAGGAGACCGACCCCCATAGATGGCTTCTTCACAGGGAGCGCGCCGAAGGCGACGGCTCTCTCCATGAAGAGGTTTGGCGCGAGGTCCATCGTTATCGAGACGCTCTTGGCCAACGAATACCATTTCCTCTTGCCGCCGCTCGGGTTCCGGCGGGACTCAACAGTCGAAGTCACCAACCCCGCGCTCTGCATCATAGAGAGATGCTTCGCGACGAGTGGCTGCCCCAGGCCCAACTCTTTCGAGATCTGCAAGGCGTAGGACGGCCCGCGACTGAGCCGCTTGATTATTCTTCGCCTGACGGGGTTCTCTATGACCTGAAGAACAGTATCAAGTTCTTCCTGTTTCAAATCAAGTCATTCCAAGTTGAGCAAAAAAGGTGGGAAGACCTACTTTAGGTCTACCCTCCGTGCCTTCTCCTCAAGCTTTCGCCCCTCCTTCTTGGGGAGCTTCAGCTCGAGGACTCCGTTCTTCATAGTCCCTTCGACTTTCTCGGTCATGACGGCTTCAGGCAGTGTCACGTAGCGGTGGAAGTAGGAGTAGGATTTCCGGCTCTGACTTCCGTCCGCCTCCGTCCTCTCCTCGTCCGACTTCTTCTCGGCCGTCAGTTCGAGGCTGTTTGGGTTGACCCGCACTTCGACGTCGTCCTTACCGAACCCGGGCAACTCAGCCGTTACGACGAACTTGTCGCCCCGGTCCTGGATGTCGAAGTTCGGCT
>VBPK01000141.1:17866-43799 GCA_005877225.1 Nitrososphaerota archaeon | reverse complement strand
GTCGCTCTTCCTGAGCACGTTCGCTTTGTGGACCGCGACGACCTTCCTCCCCTTCTTTCTGGACTCGGCCAGCCCGAAGGCACGCTCCGCGATCCTCTCAGATGCCCTTCGAGTTATCAGGCGTAGCGCGACCGCTCCACCATCTATCTCGAACTCCATCCCCTTGTAGAGGTCTTCGGTGTTCTCTCTGACAATCACGAGGTCGGCCCCGGGAGCGAGTGACCTTACGCCGGGCAGCCCCTTCGCGGGTCTGATATTGGCGTAGAGGTCAAAATCGCGTCTCAGGCGGACGACGACATCGGCCGCGCTCTCACCCACGGGCGCCTTGAGACAGGAGTCAGACCGGCGGATGACACTTATCGATTCCTCCGGTAGAGCGACCCCGCCCTTCTGAAGACAGGAGTCGCCCGCGAGGGCTGGTCGTATCTCCAGACTGAGCCCGAACTCGGCTTCGAGTGCTTCGAGGATAGAGAGCGCGGCCCTGGTGACCTCCGGCCCGATGCCGTCACCCTCGATGAGTGCTATGCGATACCTGGTCAAGGGCCGTTCCGCGCGTGTGCGCCGATTCGAGTATTAATTCTCGCGAGTCCGGCCGCTCTTCTTCTTGCGTGCGCTGACATCCGCCGCGAGGGCCTTCGCCCGCTCCGTCTTCGCGAGAAGAGCGTTGATCCCGTTGACGATCGCCTCTACGCTCCCGACGACGATGTCCTTCTTCATGCCCCGCCCCGAGGCCATGTTGTTGTAGGCGTCCTCCACGCGCACGGTCACGTCGGCGGTCGCGTTCGACCCGCCAGAGAGGGCCTCGAGTCGGTACTCCTTGAGGCTGATCTCCTCGAAACTGCTGACGATCTTCTGAATGGCGTTGAGCGCGGCATCGACGGGACCTACCCCCACCTCGGTCGCTTCGCGAGTCTCTCCCCTGACCTTGAGCTTCACCGACGCGCTGGGGAGCCTGTTTATGCCCGTCACGACCTCGAGTCCCTCGAGTTCCACTAGGCGCTCCTCGACCTCCCTCCTCTCCCCCATCACCGACCTGGCGATGTTGTAGAGGTCGCCGTCCGTGACCGAGCGCCCCTCGTCACCCGACTCCTTCACCTTGTCTACGATCAGCCTCAGATGCTCTTCCTTCGGCGTCAGACCCATCTGACGGAGCTGGTGAGAGATTCCGTGCCTCCCGGCGTGCTTCCCCGCCTGGAACCATCGTATGCGTCCGACCGTTGAAGGCTCGAAGGGTTCGTAGGTGAAGGGATTGGAGAGGATCCCGTGGGTGTGGATCCCGGATTCGTGCCCGAAGGCGTTCTCTCCGATGATCGCCTTGTTGGGCTGAACGACCACCCCGGTCAGCTTGGAGACGAGTCGAGACGTCTCGTAGAGAAGGCCTGTCCTGATTCTCGTTCTCAGCCCGTAGAGGTTCTGGCAGGTCACGGCGAATTCCTCAAGCGACGTGTTCCCGGCCCTCTCCCCGATTCCATTCACGGTCAGATGGGCCTGCTCCGCCCCGGCCAAGACGCCGCCGATGCTGTTTGCGACGGCCAGCCCGTAGTCGTTGTGGCAGTGAACGCTCACCACGATCTTCTGAGAGACGGACTTCGCCGCCTTCACGTACCTCGCCATCGTTTCAGGGGTGGCGGTGCCGACGGTGTCCGGGATGTCCAGTCGGTCAGCCCCCGCGTCCGATACGCGCCTGACGACTCGCCTGAAGAAGCTCAGGTCGGTCCTCGTCGAGTCTTCGGGCGAAAACTCTACCTTCACGCCGAGACTCTTGGCGTAGCGCACACCCTCCGCAGACCTTTTGAGCATCTCTTCGCGGGTGATGTGCAGCTTGTGCTTCAGGTGAATGTCGGAGCAGGCGAGAAAGACGTGGACCGAGTCCACCCCGCACTGGATTGCCGTATCGATGTCTAGCTTCTCGGCCCTCGCGAGGCCGCAGATCTCCGCAGAAAGGCCAGCCTTCGCGATCAGGCGAACGCCCTCCTGTTCTCCCTTCGAGGTTATCGGGAAACCGGCCTCGATGACGTCGACGCCCAGCCTATCGAGCGCCTGCGCGATCTGGAGCTTCTCCTCGGGGATGAGCGAAACTCCCGGGGTCTGCTCGCCGTCGCGGAGCGTCGTATCGAAGACCCTTACGATTCTCTCCTTCAAGTGATCAACCCTTCGGGACGGCTGTCGTTCCCGTCCTGGCAAGTTCGAGTATGTGGGAGCTGTCGAACCGGTGAATGAAGCGGTCTATCTCGCTCGGGGTTCCGATTACCTCCACGGTTATGCTCCGGTCGGAGGTCTCGACTATGCGCGCCCCCTGCAGCCGCTTGTCATCCAGGTGCGAGACGCTGGACAGGTTCAGCTTCACGAGGGCCAACTCTCTCGCGGTCACCTCCTCGGGGCTGTAGGTCTGGGCTTCGTAGACGTCGATCACCTTGCTGAGCTGCTTTGCGAGGAAGTCGAGGGTCGCGTCGTCCCCGTTGACGGTCATCGTTATCCTCGACCTGTCACCACCGTTTGTGACCCCGCAGGTGAGTCCTTCGATGTTCAGCCGCATGAGCCTGATCATATGCGTCACTCTGAAGAGGGTCCCCGGTTTGTTTTCAACGAGGACGGAGAGAATTTTCAGGGCCATCAGAAGATTGCCATCTCCTTGGGGGGACCCACAACCGTCTCCTTGATGCTCTTCCCGGGGGGCATGAACGGAAAGACGTCCTCCTCGGAAGAGACGGGGACGTCGATTACCGCGGGCGAGTCGAGAGAGATGCCTTCCTTCAGGGCCTTCCCGAATTCCTCGAGCGTCGTCACCCTCTTCGCGAAAGCACCGTACGCCTCCGCCAGCTTGACGAAGTCGCAAGACTTGCCGAACTTCACACCCGAGAACCTGCGGTTGTACATCAGCCTCTGCCACTGCTCCACCATCCCCAGGCTCCGGTCGTTGATGATGATCGAGACTATCGGGATCTTCTCGTCCACCGCCGTTCCCAGACTGTTATCAGTCATCATGAAGCTGCCGTCTCCGTCGAAATCTACGACGGGAACCTCCGGCTTCGCCACCTTCGCCCCGATCGCCGCCGGCAAACCGAACCCCATCGTCCCCAGACCGGTAGAAGTGATCCAGGTCCTGGGCTTCAGGACCCTCCAGTGAATTTCGCACCACATCTGATGCCTGCCGACGCCCGTCGTGAGGATGGTCTGTGGCGGGAGGACCTCTCTCATCTTCCTCACTATCTTCGGTCCCGAGAGCTCGGAGTCGTAATCGGTGTAGGCGGGGATGCTCTTCATCTCCTCTCTCACCTGCGCGATTCTCGCGAGCCAGGGGTTGGAGTCGCTCCTCCTGGAGATGCGCCGGACGAGCGCCTTGTAGACCTTCGTCAGAACCTGGTTCGCGTCTCCCCGGATGTAGAGGTCGACCTGCTTGTTCTTGTTGAACTCGGAGGGGTCGGCATCGATGTGGATTATCTTCGCCTGCTTGCAGAACTCGGAGAAGGTGCCGGTAGACCTGTCAGAAAAGCGAACACCAACCGCCATCAGGAGGTCACATTCAGAGACCAGCTTGTTCGACTCCGCCCTTCCGTGCATCCCTATGGGCCCCAAGCACAGTGGATGACCCTCCGGGAAGGAACCCTTTCCTTGAAGGGTGGTGATGACGGGGGCCATCAAGAGCTCGGAGACCGCTTGGAATGGCTCGTAGGCGTTGGAGATTCTGATCCCTCCCCCGCCCATAATCAACGGCTTCTCGGCCTTGACCAGCATCTCGGCGGCCCTCTCGACCGCCAGAGGGTCGACTTCCACGTAGGGTGTGTAGCCTTTCACTTCCACACTCTCAGGGAAGGGTATGTCCCGCACTTCCTGTTGAACGTCCTTCGGTATGTCCACGAGGACCGGTCCTGGCCGTCCGGATGTCGCGATGTAGAATGCCCTCTTGATTCCGGAGGGTATCTCTGTAGCGCTGAGGGGTTGGATCGAGTACTTCGTGATGGGCGTCATCACGCCGATGACGTCGGTCTCCTGGAAGGCGTTTCGACCTGTCATGGCCTTCGGCACCTGACCGGTTATCGCGACAACTGGAGATGAGTCGGCGTACGCGGTCGCTATTCCGGTCACGAGATTGGTCGCACCGGGACCCGAGGTCCCCATGCACACACCCGCCCTTCCCGAGACCCTCCCGAACGCGTCCGCCATGTGTGCGGCACTCTGCTCGTGGCGTGCGAGAATGTGGCGAATATCCGAATCAAGGAGAGCGTCGTATATCGGGAGATTTGCGCCACCGGGCATCCCGAAGACGAACTTCACGTGCTCTTGTCTCAGTGTCTCAATGACGGCCCGCGCACCAGAGATTTCATGCATAGAATCAACTCCCATTTTTTCGAACCCCACAAATCTTGATTAGAAGAGTAAGGTTCTCTAACCAAGAATGAGAAGCGACGCTACGAGGACATAGACTGGCACTGTTTTCGCGGCGCTTCCGACCATGTAACACACAGATTGCCCAAATTCACGTTATAAATATTGCTAATTTAATCCCGTCAGGCCTAGACCGACCTAATTGACCCGGTTCACCGCATCGTACGTGAGCGAGAGTAGGAAGGAATCGGGTACTGGACGGAGACGACGTTGCTAACCTTGTCGTAGGTGTATAGCCTCGCGTACCTGGCAGTACTAATGACCATCGTTTCGTTCGTGAATCTGTTCTCCGTATGGTTCACAAAATGGCTAGCCAACCAACGCTCTAAAGACATAGAAAAGTGCATAGGTGACTTCAAACCCCAAAACCATCCCCAATCCTAAGGGACGACCACCTTCCCGCCACCATGCAGACCTTCGGTCTCGAAGAAAATCGAGCACTCCAATCAATACCCCAATAGAAACAAAGACGAATAGTAGATTTACAAAGAAAGTACTGGTCAATGTGATGCTGGCCGTTAGAATTAAGCCAACAACAAAGCCGAATATGAGAAGTTGATAATCTGAGAGTGACCGGTTCCAGACACTGACGTTTTCCTTGCCCCCCGTGTCGCTCCTGTAGGCTATGTGATCCGTTGCCATGGTCCAATATATTCAGGAGATGGTATCCCCGCACTAGATTCTGCGGCAGACTGTGCAAGGGCGGTCGCTCCTGCAGAAATTGTCGCAGCCCTTATTCCCGAACCAATGGCTTGGTTCGAGGTTAGGGAAGCATCCAAACCTCCTCCGAATGCACCAAATCCCCCTCCAATCAGTGTAACACTCAAAGCCGCCCCTGGTCTTCTCCCCTCCGCTGAAACTATTGCTTGGCCAGTGTAACTCGTCGCAATTCCGGCAAGAGCCTGACCTGACAAGAATGTACCTGCACTTGTGTAGGTCATTTTACCCGCGGTCGCAAGAGGGAGGAGCCCCTTGGCAGCTACCGAGAGCCCCCCTCCTAGCAGGCCGACTCCCGAGTTGAGTAAAACACCGGTCGACGTGGCCTTATCACCTGCAAGTGCTGTATATGTGATGGCGCTCGCCGCAGCTCCACGAACCTGTTAACTTTTTTGCAGGCCGGTTTGGGATCAAGGTGGCCCCAGCCTTGGGAGGACTTTCTCGAAGGAGAGAGCCGCGGAGAGGAGCCTTTGGTCCGCCATCACGTCGCCCACGAGCTGTAGCCCCACCGGAAGGATTTCACGCGTAACCCCGCAAGGAATAGAAATCGCCGGGGCCCCCACCAGGTTGAACGGCTCGGTTAGCCGCAAGAGAGCGGTCCTGACGTCCATCGACGTGTTCCCGACCACAACTCTACTGGTTTTCAGCCGAGGAGCGGCGATGCAGGTCGTCGGCAGGACAAGGAGGTCAACCCTCTTGAATAGGCGTCGGAAAGAGGCGGTCAGCTTCCGGCGTACCCTCTGAGCGGCCAGATACGTCGTGGCTGGTATCAGCAACCCCTGCAGAAGCCGCTCTCTTACGTCCTTTCCGTAGTCTGCGAAATGATCTCTCATCCACTCTCTGTGGTAGGATGCAGCCTCGGCATGCACTATGATATTTCTTGCAGCCGCCATGGCCTGAGGATTCTCCAGCTGGACCTTCATCAACTTCGCGCCTTCCTTCTCGGCCATGTTGAGAGATGCCTCGTACCTCCTCCTCACGTCCTCCTCGAGCGGCTCCAGCACGTTCCGCGGGATACCCAGGCGGAGTCCCCTGAGTTTCAGCGGTCTGGTTCTCCAGCCCGATTTTGGGTCATGTGTGGCGGCCTCCGTGAAGGTCACTGAAGCGAGTATGATTGCGTCCCGGACTGACTTCGTCAAGAAACCGATTGAGTCGAGGCTCCAGCTAAGAGGGATTACTCCATCCCTGCTCACGAGACCGTAGGTTGGCTTGTAGCCAACGACCCCGCAGAGTGAGGCTGGAATCCTTATCGAGCCTGCGGTGTCTGAGCCGATCGCCGCGCAGGACATTCCCGCCGAACGCAAACTCGTGAAGGTTGGTCTTTCCAGTGAGAGTCGCGCCAGCCTCCTTGAGCGCTCTGACTACGGCTGCGTCTACGCGGGGGACATAGCCGAGTAGAACCTTCGAACCTGCGGTGGTCGGCTTACCCCTGACGTGAATGATGTCTTTGACCGAGATGGGGATCCCGCGGAGACTTCCGCGTCCGCTGCCCCTCTCTCCGCCCGGGAAGACGGTGATGAAGGCTCTGAGTTCGTCGTTCTGCCTTCTTATGTTGTCGAGCTGTGACTCAAGAAGCTCCTCGGCGTGAATCGACCGGGCGGCCAGTAGCTTCGACGCCTCCCAGACGGTCAGAGCGGAGAGTCTCGAACTCAATATCATTCAGGTTCGAAGGTCGTCGCCGGTTCCAGGTCGGGGTCTATTAGCCCACCGAGCTTTCGGTCGAGGGCGACGATCGCGTCTATCCTCTCCATCGCCGCCTCGCTCCCGCCCTTCGGTAGAGAGAAGAGTTCACGGAGAGGTGGGACCTTGCTTCTCATGTCAGACGGTCAGAGACGCCTTGGGTTAATAGCGTTTCCCAGCGACCGCTTACCGAGCCTTCGCATAGACTCTGGTGACCCAATCCGCGTGCTTCTTCGATTCCCCCTTCACCGCCTGAGAGTAGGCGGCCTTCAACTGCACCGTCACCTTCCCGGGTTCGCCGTCACGTATCTTTCTCCCGTCTATCTCCAGAATCGGCTCCACTTCGCTCGCGGTACCCGTGAAGAAGACCTCCTCGGCGGTGTAGAGCTCGCCTCTGTCGATGGGCCTCTCCTCGATAGAAAGGGCCGCGTCTTTCGCGAGGGTGATGACGGTGTCTCTCGTAATCCCCTCCAAGATCGAGGAGTAGACCGGAGGAGTGCTTATCACTCCTCTCTTGACGATGAAGATGTTCTCCCCGGCGCCTTCGCTGACGCGCCCCTGGTCATCGAGGAGGATGGCCTCGTCGTACCCCGCTAGTTTCGCCTCGATCGTGGCGACGCATGAGTTAAGATAGTTCGCCGCAGACTTCGCCCTCGGTATCACCGACATCGGTGAAATCCTCCTCCAGGATGAGACGCAGACGCGGAGCCCACTCCTCTCGAAGTAAGCCGAGAAGGGGAAGGCGAAAGCGGCTATGTGTTTGGGATGCTTCCTGTAGTCCAGGTTAATCCCTCCCGCACCCACGAATAGTATCGGTCGGATGTAGACGGACGTTCTGAAACCGTTCTTCTTCAGCAAGCCGATGATGCCGTCCTCAACTTCTTCCTCGGTGAAGCTTGGTTCCAGATGCAGCATCCGGGCTGATTCAAAGAGGCGTCTGATGTGGTCTTTCAGGCGGAAGACGTAGAGCTCGCTGTTGTGATAGTAAGCTCTGATTCCCTCGAAGACCGCGGTTCCATAGTGAAGAGAGTGGGCTTTTACAGAAATTTTGGCCTCGTTCGCGGGGACGACCTTCCCATCAAACCAGATGTACTCCGGTTCCTCACTCAATAGATTTGACAAAACGGGTTAAATTCCGCATATAAGATTTTCTCGGAAGAGGCGGTAATTTTGCATGGCGGGGTCAAGAAACGTCTCGGAGAGTGAGAGGTTCTACGGCGAGGACGAGGACGACGGGCCGCCCCCTTCCCCGGGAGACGGTTCCACCTTCGCCTTCGGGTAGGAGCCGAGAACCTTGAAGAAGATGGTCTTGCTGACGAGCTCCCTAAGAGCACCCCTCTGAACGGTGTCATCCCTGTGTCCTTCAAAATCCAGGAAGAAGTAGTACTCCCAGGGACGCTGTCTTGTTGGCCGAGACTCTATCTTCGTGAGATTGATGCCGTGCCTCGCAAAAGATTCCAGGGCGCCGTAGAGGGAACCCGGAACGTGAGGAAGCGAGAAGATTACTGAGGTCTTGTAACCGCCTCCGCGACGACCCTCCTTCGTGGAGAGCACGAGAAATCGGGTATAGTTCCGACCGTAATCCTCGATTCCGCGTGAGAGGACGCTCATCCTGTAGATTCGGGCGGCGTTCTCGCTGGCGACCGCAGCGGCGTTCGCCATCCTCTTCTCTTTGATCATCTTCACGCTGCCCGCGGTGTCGTAGGCGACCATGACTTTCACCCCAAGCGAGGCGAGGAAACCACGGCACTGTGCGAGGGCTTGCGGGTGTGAATAGACGACCTTGAGGTCCCCGACAGTCGTCGAGGGGAGTGCGACGAGGCAGTGCACCACGCGAAGGACTATCTCTCCGGCTATCTTGGCGCTGCTGGTAATCAGCGAGTCGTACGTTTCGTGGACGCTCCCCTCGATCGAATTCTCGATGGGGACGACGCCGTACCTTACGGCTTCGACCTCGGCCAAGTTGAAGACTTCGGGGATTGTCTTGCAGGGGACTGTCTCAGCCCTCCCCCCGAAGCGCTGATAGATCGCCTCCTCGCTGTAGGCGCCGTGCTCTCCTTGGAAGGCAATCCCTTTAGGTCTCAATCTCGTTCAGTGAAAAATGCGTGCCTAATCAGCTCGTCGGAAGCGTTCCTTCGCTCGAGCCCTCCCCGTCTCGGATGACGGAATCTATGAACAGTTCCCCCGCCCTGTAACTGCTTCTAACGAGGGGACCCGATGCGACGTACTTGAACCCCATCTCCTCTCCCAGCTCCTTGTACTTCGCGAACACCTCGGGGCGGACAAATTCGACCACGGGGAGGTGCCTCGCAGATGGTCTGAGATACTGACCGATGGTGAGGAAGTCCACCTCGGCACCCCTCAGGTGCATGAACGCGATTTCCAGCTCCTCCTGAGTCTCCCCCAGCCCAACCATTATCGAAGACTTCGTGTACGTTCTCTGGTTCAGTTTCTTGATGCTCCTCAGAACGGAGAGCGACTGCCAGTAGTTGGCTCTGGGGTCTCTGACCCTCGGAGTCAGGCTCAACGTGGTCTCGAGGTTGTGGGCGACGACGTCGGGTCTCGCCTCAACGATCAGACGCAACGAATCGAGGTCGTTCTGAAAGTCTGGAATCAGCACCTCGACGCGCATCTCAGGACACTGCTCCTTGATGAGCTTAATCGTTCTTGCGAAGTGAGCGGCGCCTCCGTCGGGGAGGTCGTCCCTGTCCACCGAGGTCAAGACCACGTAGGTGAGGTTCATCTGGGAGAGGGCGAACGCTACGTGCTCGGGTTCGTGCTCGTCGAGAGCTCCCGAGGGCCTTCCGGGCGTGACCATGCAGAACCTGCAGGCCCTGCTGCAGACCTCGCCCATGAGCATCAGGGTGGCGGTCCCTCCTCCCCAGCATTCGTGGATGTTCGGGCAGTGCGCCTCTTCGCAGACCGTGTGAAGGTTGAGGTTTCTCAGAAGCCCCTTGAGCTGGTCGTAGTTTGCGCTACCGGGTGGGAGGACGGTCAGCCACTCTGGTTTCGCTTCTAGTCGCAAGAGGAGTCCATCTATCTATCTGTCTGTCTATCTATCTGTCAGTCTAGCTTGGGAGAGTCTTCAGTCTCTCGAATCCTTTCACTGTCAAAAATCCGTCGCAGGCATCGCAGCCTTCAACCATGAACCCAGGCTCGAGGTCTCGGTGGAGACTACACATCAGGTGATTGAACCTGATGTAGTCGCAAACCTCCGTCATAGTTCTGACTGCTTCTCTCTCGTCACCCGTCTCCGAGGCGAGGATCGACGCCACCCTGTCCACGGCCTTCGCGACCGTCGGGTCCATCTCGAGGTCTATCATCACGCCCCTGGCCTTCCTGGCATAGTTGCTGACGGAGGCCTGGGTTATCCCCATTCTTGTCGCTATCTGCTGCTGGGTCATGCTGTACCTGTCCTTGAGCCGCTTTGAGACCATCGCTCGTAGGGCGGGTAGAGCCGACCTCGAAACAATCTCGTAGGGGTTTAGCATGAGTTATCATGTCAGTTATCCTGCCTCCTTTATTTAAGTGTAGGACTCTCTCTCGAGTCTGGTGGTATGGGCTCTGGTCCCCGCCCTCTTCTCCTTGTGTCAGTCAGGGGCAGACTCGCGCGGTCGGACCGACCAAGAATCGCCTTTCACACGTGCAGACGAGGTATCGCTCGGCATGCGGCGGGGGAAGATAACACCTGGGATCACGAGCGATAAGATATGACCAGGACTACCTTTTCTTCCTCCAGCTCATCACTTAATAACCCAGAGGGGCGCTGACCCCTCGACGCTCGTTTTTGAGCAGTAACTCTAGCTTCGACTACTTGATTGAGCCCGTTAGGAGACTGTTGAGGGAATCGGGCATAGAAGAGCCGACACCTCCGCAGGCCTTGGCCTCCCCTCTGATCCTCCAGGGGGAGAACGTACTCATAATCGCGCCAACGGGCTCTGGGAAGACTGAGGCGGCAATCCTTCCCCTCTTGAACAGGATAGTTGGCAAGGATCAGAGAAAGGGGATCTCGCTGCTCTACATCACCCCCCTGCGTGCCCTCAACAGAGACATGCTGAGGAGGCTGGAGGTGTGGTGCTCGAAGCTCGGTTTGACGATCGACGTCAGACACGGGGACACCCCGCTCTCCCAGAGGAATAAGCAGTCCAGAAGCCCTCCCGATTTGCTCGTCACTACTCCCGAAACACTCCAAGCGATACTCCCGGGGAGCAGGATGAGAGAGAACCTCAGGATGCTGGATGCCGTCGTTGTTGATGAGGTTCACAACCTTGTGGAGAGCAAGAGGGGCGTACAGCTCTCCGTCGGTCTTCAGAGGCTAAGGAGGGTAGCGGGGGAATTCCAGCTGATAGGCCTCTCCGCTACTGTTGGTTCTCCTGAGTTGGCTGCAGGATTCCTTTTCGGGGACAGAAAGCATCAGATAGTCAAGGTCGACCTCCGGAAGGACTTCAAGTATGGGATAGAGTATCCGACTCCAGACCTGGTGAACAGCGAGCTCGCCGAGAAGACATTCGCCACCCCCGACCTCGCAGCAAGGCTCTCCAGGATCGCTTCCCTACTGGAGGCTCACACCTCTACCCTCATCTTCGTCAATAGCAGGACTGTGGCGGAGATGCTCGGCGAGAAGCTCGGAAGGCTGCGAAAGGACGTGGGGGTCCACCATGGCTCCCTCCCCAGAGAGGAGAGAGAGCGCGTTGAGTTCGCCTTCAAGAAGGGGGAGGCGAAGGCACTCGTCTGCACCTCGACTCTCGAGTTGGGGATAGATGTAGGGTCCGTCGACCTCGTGGTGCAGTACATGTCCCCGAGGCAGGTGACCTCCTTGATTCAGAGAGTCGGGCGGTCGGGCCACAGAATCGGAAGAACCTCCGAAGGGGTGATAATCGCGGTCTCCTCCGACGATGTTCTCGAGTCCTCATCGAGCATCGCGGAGGCGAAGCTCGGAAGGCTAGAGCCGACGAGGCCTTACAGGGAGAGCCTCGATGTGCTCGCCCATCAGGTCGCCGGTTATCTCATGGACTTCGAAAAGATGGATGAGGGAGAGTTGCTGGGAGAACTGAGGAAGACGCAGACTTACTCGGGTCTCTCCCAGGAAAAATTCCGGAGAGTGCTAAAGTACCTGGGAGAGCTGCGAAAGCTGAGAGTCGAAGGGACTACCCTGCAGAGGACGAGAAACACGAGGGAGTACTACTTCGAGAACCTCTCGATGATACCCGACGAGACGCGCTACCTCGTCGTGGACGTCGCCACTAATCAGACAGTTGGAATACTCGGCGAGGAGTTCATCGTGCTGAGGGCCAGGGTGGGCGTGCACTTCATACTGAAGGGAAAGATCTGGCAGATCGAGAAGGTCTCGGACGACAAGAAGGTGTACGTCACTCCGGTCGACGACCCGTTAGCTGCTGTTCCCGGCTGGGACGGCGAGATGATTCCCGTGCCCTACGACTTGGCGCGCAGGACGGGCGAGCTGAGGAGGAGGGTCGGCGAGGTGATCGAGGCACAGGGAGTCGAGAACGCCGCTCCCCTCCTTAGGGAGGAGATACCGGCGCCGGCGAGGGCCATCCAGAGCGTGGTCGATGAAATCGACGAGCAGAGGAGGATGGGCGTGCCGATTCCATCCGACAGGCTGATTCTCCTGGAGGGGTTTCAGAAGTACCTGATAGTCCACTCCTGCTTCGGAGAAGCGGTCAACAGGACGCTCGGCTACGTCCTCGAGGAGCTGCTCTCCAGGAGAGGGCTGATCAGGTTGTGGTTCATGGACGGATACAGGCTACTCATGGAGCTGACCGAGGACACCTCGGAGGTCGACCTGAAGGCGCTCGCGGACCAACTCTTTGCTCTTTCTCCGGAGGAGATGGAGAAGACCTACCTGATAGCGGCACAGAGGAACTTCCCCTTTCCTGGGAGGGTGAAGACTATCGCGGAGAGGTTCGGGGCACTGAAACGGGGTAGTTACATCTCCCATCCGAATCTTTGCTCCCTCCCGACGAGGTTTGAGAACACACCGATCTACGAGGAAGCCCTCCAAGAGACAGGGAGGGACTTGATAGACATCGAGAGGACCAAGCAGCTGCTCATCAGGGTTTCCGAAGGAACTCCCAGGGTCGAGGTCTTCTACTCGAAAGAAAGGCCCTCGCCCATCGCCTATCACATCCTCTACAGGTACCTCGACGTCCCGGAGGCCGTCGCCCCGGATTCTCTGGCGAAGACATCTTCTCAGAGGATGAAGGTAAGCATCTACGGCACCTCCGTACACCTCGTCTGCGTGAAGTGCGGGAGAGTTCACCCGCCGGCGAGGGTTGGGGAGGTCTCGGAGGAGCCTCTCTGCCACGGTTGCGGCTCTTCTCTTCTCGCCCCCTGCTTCTGGAATCCCGGACAGGTCGAACTCCTCGTGAGAAAGAGGCTGGGGAATAACGAGCTGACAAAGGAGGAGAGGGAGGAGCTCGCCAAGGCTAGGAGGGCGGCTGACCTCGTCTTGTCCTACGGAAAGAGAGCCATAATCGCCCTCTCGGTCTACGGCATAGGACCGCAGACAGCGGCGAGGATTCTGGCGAGGATGCACACTGACGAGGACGAATTCTACAGAGATGTCTTGGAAGCGAAGCTTCGATTCGTCACCACCCGTCCGTACTGGGACAGCAAGTAGGCGATCACCACTGAAGGAGACGAGCGTCTTCGAGCTATTCTCCCCTCCGCTCGTTCAGGCGCTGAAGGAGCGAGGGTTCTCATCCCCCACCGACCCACAGGTGAGGCTCGTTCCCATAGTGACCGAGGGGAAGAACGCCCTCTTGATGGCTCCGACGGGGACCGGGAAGACCGAGGCGGCAATCCTTCCCATAATTGACAAGCTGATTCGCGAGGGGGCGACCCGCCCCAGGGGGACGAAGCTGCTCTACGTGACCCCCCTCCGCGCTCTAAACCGCGACATGCTGGAGAGGATGCAGTGGTGGTGCAAGCGCTTCGACATCCGTCTCGGAGTGCGGCACGGCGACAGCTCGCAGGCGGAGAGGACGAACCTCAGTCTCGCGCCTCCCGACATACTGATCACAACCCCGGAGACCCTCCAGATACTCCTGATAGGGCGAAGAATCAGGGAGAGCCTCGCCACGCTGAGATGGCTCGTCGTAGATGAGATACACGAACTGGCGGAGGACAAGAGGGGAAGCCAGCTCGCAGTCGGTCTTGAGCGACTCAGAAGGCTGGTGAAGGGGAACGTCCAGGTCATCGGACTGTCCGCCACGGTGGGCTCCCCTGAGCGCATAGCAGAATTCCTCGTGGGGCGGGGGAGGGAGTGTGAGATACTCAGGGTACCCGTCGAGAAGGACCTCTCTCTAAGGGTGGAGGTACCCAGGCCTACAGCGGCTGACTCGCACTTCGCAGAGACGATCTATTCTTTTCCAGAGGTCGCGGCGAGGCTGAGGACAATAAGGGAGAACGTGGAGAGGTACCGGTCCGTCCTCATATTTACGAACACCAGGACTGAGGCCGAAGCCCTCGCGAACAGATTCCGTGTCTGGGACCCGCGGTTCCCCATCGGGATACACCACAGCTCACTCTCGAAGGCGACACGGGAGGCGGTCGAGAGAGACCTGAAGGAGGGGAAGCTTCTCGGGGTGATCTGCACGAGCAGCCTGGAGCTCGGCATCGACATCGGATTCCTCGAGGACACCCTGGAGGCGATGGTCCTCTGCAGGCGGGCGACACTGGGGGAGCTGGAGCCGCTCGAGCCCTTCGAGGCGCCCTACGATTCTGCGGTGCACCAAATCGCCGGGCTGCTCATCGAGAGGGGGTCATGGGGCCTCGAGGAGGTGTACTCCCTCTTCAGGGAGTCGTATCCGTATTCGACCCTCAGTTTGGAGACGCTCAAGAAGCTGGTGACTTACATGCGAGAGAGGTACCCGAGGCTAGCGTTCTACAGTGAGGCGGAGAACAGGGTCTCTCGGGCGAGGGACATCAAACCTCTCTTCGAATACTACTTCGACAACCTGTCGATGATTCCTGACGAGAAGCAGTACCTGGTGGTTGAGGGCGACAGGATGGTCGGTGCCCTCGACGAAGCTTTCGTCTCCGAGTACGGGGAGGTGGGAGTCAAGTTCGTAGAGGGGGGACGATGCTGGAAGATAGAGCAGATCTACAGCGACAAGATCTACGTCAGGGCGGAAGACGACCCGACGGGGGCGGTTCCCAACTGGGTGGGGGACGAGATACCGGTTCCCCTGGAGGTGGCGCTGGAGGTCGGGGCGACGCGGCGTGGATACGCTGAGGCCGTCGCCGAGTCCTCCGAGGCGAAGTTCATCAAAGAGCTGGTCAAGACATATCCCGTAAGCGAGGAGACGCTAAGAGATGCCTTGAGGGAGGTCGCTGAACAGAGCTCGGCCGGCCTGCCGATCCCTTCGGACAGGCTCGTCACGGTCGAGAGGTGGGACAAGTATGCGATAATTCAGGCCTCTTTTGGACACAAGGTGAACAGGCTGCTCGCGAGGGTGATCGGCCACCTGATCTCCGAGAAGATCGGGCAGTCGGTCGCGGTGCAACAGGACCCGTACAGGATCGTAATCGAGGCCGAAGTTTCGGCCAAGGTGGTCGAGTCTATCCTGGCTGAACTGCAGTCGAAGGACCTGAGAAAGGCGGCGGAGAAGGCCGTTGAGAGGTCCGGCATCTTCAAGCGACGGTTGATCCACGTCGGAAAGAAGTGCGGCGCCATCTCGAAGGACGCGGACTATGGCAGCGTCTCGATATCCGGACTCGTCGAGGCCCTGAAGGAGACACCCGTCTACGAGGAGGCGATGAAGGTCATCTTTCACGACGACTTCGACGTCGATGGGGCGTCCAAAGTGGTGTCAAAGATGAAGAGTGGAGAGATAGAGGTGAAGCTCTTGGAGTACGAGGGACTCTCACCGATAGCGAGGATAGGGGTGGAGGAGATTAGCAGGAGGGGGGAGATCGTCTCTCCCGAGAGGCTCCGCGCCCTACTGCGCCAATCTACCCGGGTCAGGATCCTAGATACCTTCCTCGTCGCCGTCTGCACTCACTGCTGGGAGTTCCTCGAGCTGAGGAGGGTGAGGGACCTTGAAACGCTGAAGAAGTGTCCCAGCTGCGGGAGGGAGGCGATCGGTCTCTCGACCGACTCGTACGAAAATGTCTTCTCGCTCGCAATGAAGGCGAGGAGCAGGTCAACGTTCCGCGGGAAGAGGCTCAAACTGCTTACATCGCTGAAGAGGTCGGCCGAGCTGAGGAAGGAGTACGGGCACACTCTGGACATGCTACTCGCGGGGAGAGGAATCAGACTTTCTGACGCCTCGAACCTCGCCTCTCGAATGAAGAAGGAGGGAGAGGCGGGGGGGGAGGTGATTGACCAGATAATCGAAGGTGAGAGGGAAGCCCCACGCCGTCGCTACTTCGCTTCCACGGGACAGTAGGAGGGTCATCAGAGTTCTCTCGTCGATCTCGGCGCGAGTCCTCCAACCGATTCGCAGAAGCGACTTCTCGTCCTGGTCGAGGTAACCCTTCTTGATGTACCTCTCGATCGAGTAGTCGACCCTCCACTTCGGGAACTTCTCCTTCAAGAACTGCTCCAGCTCTCTCCTCCCCGCTCTCCCCTGCCTCGAATTGATGTAAGCTATCGAGGAGGCGAGGACCGCGAGGTCGTCTATCCTTATCCCGGATGTCTCGGCCTCGGTCATGGTCGGGGGGTCCCTGAACCTGAGGAGAAAGCGTGAAGCGTCATCAGACCCGTCCACCCCCTTCACTTCGTGGACCTCCAGGCCGAGCGCCCTGACGTCGCCGGAGAGGACTTCCAGGATCTTTCTGTAGTCTCTTCCGAGGTGCCTCTTGAGCTCCCACCCCTTGACGCCGGGGTTGCGACCTCGCTGGAGCAGCAGGGTCTGGAAGGCCTTGCGGACCTTCCTCTCCAGGAAGGCCTTCTCCGCCTTCTCGGCGTCCTCCATCAAGTTCCCTCCGTCACCGAGATGGCGACCGACTTCGCCTCACCGGTTGCCCTGCGGGGGAGCGGCATTATCGAGATCTTGCCTGTCAGTGGGTCGGTCTTGACGAGCGCCATTCCATCGCTTATCAGGAAGGCGAGGATGTAGGCTCTCGTGATCTTCTTCTCTACCTCGCTGCTCTCGATGAATTCCCTGTAGTCGATCCACTCTCCTTTGGAAGTCAGCGCGAGCTCGTCGTACACGACGTTCATCTTCGAGTCGAACTGCTCCTGGGTGAAGATTCCCAGGTCCACGAGGTCCTGATAGTCCACGACCCCCGGCCTGGCGCCGTAAGTGCCGAACTGGTCCTTGAATCGCTCGGAGAAGGGCCGCAGATCCCGCCAGTAGACGAACGCCTTCTCTAGTCCTTTGGGGGAAAGCTGGTCTAGCTGCGCGATGGGATGCCAGCTCTTTACGAACGATTCAGCCAAGGCTTGCCTGCTCAGCAGCTTCACCTTCAGCTGCACGAGGAGCGGGTCGATGTAGAGAGAAGTCGCTTTTTGTTTGAGCCACAAATCTTGCAGTTTCACTATCTGCGCGAGTTCATAGAGGGCCTCAGAGTCGAGCAGGAGTTCGTCCAGGAACTCCCAGTCGGGCAGATGCTTCTTCAAAACTTGAAGTTTTTCCATGATGTCCACTTCAAAGGGGTTGGCGCTAGAGGACTGAATCGAGGCGCACAGTGAAATCACACGCAACAAATCTTCGAGTTTCCTGTCGCCCAAACTAGCTACTTCGCCCTCAATTCACTTACTTCCGTCGCCCCGTGGACCGCCTGGACGGTGATGACGTGTGCGGTCTTGTCGAAGACGGTCAGGATGGAAGGCGTGATCACGAGGTACTGGGAACCCTGCCTCCCCCTAATGTGAGAAAGGATCATCTTGAACATTGCCTCCCGATTCTTCGGGTCCATGTGGATGTCGAACTCGTCCATCGCGCGCATCGGTGAAACTATTCTCGTCTGTAGGGAGAGAATGAAGGCCATCAGTGCGACAGACCGCTCTCCGCCGCTCTGCGTGAACGGGTCGAGGGTTGTCGGGGCGGTCCCCCTGAAGCCGACGAAGAGCTCTATCCCCGCCTCCTCGATGCCGCCCCCTTCCTCCAGCCTGATGAACCCGGTAGCATCCGTCGAGGCGAGGATTGATTGGTAGTCGGGGTTAACCGTCTCGAGGAGTCTTGTAATCGCCTCCTTCCATACCTTCTTTCTCACCTCCAGCTCCGCGAGAAGGAGCTTCCTGTTCTCCTGGAGTGTCTGAAGCTTCACTCTCAGCTCCTCGATGTTGCCTGTGTAGTCGTTGTAGATCTTTTCCGCCTCCTCAGGAATGTCCTGCATCTTCTGAAGTTGGGCAGAGACGAGCTTGAGTTCCTCCGAGACCTCGTAGGGCTGACGCTGAGTCGAGAATCTCGCCCCCGCCTTCTCGAGGTCCGGCCTGAGAGCCTCGAGCTCATCCCTGTAGTCCTTCGCCGACCTCTCGAGCTCTCGTATCTCAGATTCAGTTACCTTGATCCTGTACGCGAGGACCTCGAACTTGACTCGGAGGGAGATGTAAGTCTCGATACTCCGCCTCACGTTCTCCTCGACCCTGGTTATCTCGGGCTGGAGGGATGAAACCTCCCTGTCGAGCTCTGTCTTGCGCCGCCCCGCCTCCTCCGCCTCCCTCCCCCCCTTCTCGAGCAGGTACTCGAGAAGCTCCTTCGGACGTCTGGTGCTCTTCACCGAATAGGTGAGATTCAGGTCATCGATCGCCTTGAGCAACCCCTGGAGCTCCTCGCTACTTCGCTTAGCGGCGTCCCGCGTGGCCTCGTCCCTCGAGCGCTCCTTCTCCGCCCTAACGAGTGAATAGTAGAGCTTCCTGAGCTCGACCTCCCTGTTCAGCAGCTCCTCGTTCTCCTTCTCGGACTCCTCCTGCCCCCTTCTCTGCTGGTCGCGCAAGTCTTCGAGGCTCTTCGCCTTCCCCGTGAGCCTGTCCTCGACCGACTGCAGGGACTTCGAAAGCTTCGCCTCCTTACTCCAGAGGAGTTCCTTCCCTAGGAGGCCCGCGTGCTCGAGGAGTTTCTTCTTCTCGAGGTACCTGTCGTAAATCTGCTTCCAGTATTCCAAGGCTTGATTGGCGTTGTCGACCAGCTGTGACAGGGAGGTCTCCTCGCTCGTCAGCCCCTTCAGCTCCTCCTCGGCCCGCAGAATCCTTTCCCGGTACTCGTGGAACCCGACCGCCTCTTCGACCATCTTGAGTCTCTGCTGTGAGGAGACCGCTCCCAGCTCCTCTATCATCCCCTGGTGCATTATGATCAGAAGGTTGTCCGGATTCATCCCAAACTCCCGCAGGAGCCTCACCACTTCGCTCTTGTCGATCTCCCTGTAGTCTGCCTCGAACCAGTAAGAGCCATCCTTTCTCAGGTACCTGCTCAGCATGAACGTCTCCGACTTCGAGTAGGGGATGGGCCTCTTGCCCTCGACGGGACGATTGTCGAAGACGAGAGAGACGCGCGCGATCTCCTTTCCGCGCCTGATGAGGTCGCTTAGCTTCCTCGACCTCTCGGTGTAAACCTGGCCCAGAGCGACCGAGATTGCGAGGAGGATGGAGGACTTGCCGGCCCCGTTGGGGCCGACGATCAGGTTCAGCCCTTCGCGGAGGGGTATCCTGGCGTACTCGTAACTCATGAAATTTTCGAGGATGATCTCTCTGATACTCGTAGCGGCGGCCGGCATCTCCTCTGAGACCTCCTCGATCCTCTTGGACAACTTGGGTTGCGTCTCGCCGTCTGCACTTGTTTTTAGACGTTGCGAAATATTGACGTTTTCCTCGAGATTTTCTCCTTCTCGGGACGGTGGAAGGCCTCTTCAGTTCGAAAACGTCTTTTATCGGAGTAGGGGAGCCTCGACGCCTTGGTTCTTGCCGCAAAGGTCTTCCTCGTGAGGGAGAAGACGGAGTTGGGTGTCCTCGCCGGGAAGCTGAAGACCTTCAGGGTCGAGCAGGACACCAGGGTAGAAGAGGTGGACTTTTCCCTCACGACGGAGGTCAAGGACCTTAGCGTCTCGAGGAGTACCCTCGAGGGGACATTCACCTTCGACGACGTCTTCGTCGTGAATCACAGAGGCAAGGCCGTCCCGATTCCACGGACCTACGAGGCGCCATTCTCCTTCGAGTTATTCAAGGAGAGGCTCTTCCTGACGGTCTACGAAAAGAAGAGCAGGGCGAACAACATCGCGAATGAGATGAGCAAGGCGCTCTTCATGAGTCTGGGAGAGGTGGTCGAGGCGCGGATTAAGCCAGAGACACTAAAGAAGTTCCACGAGGAGAACTTCGATGACACAAAGATTCTGTTTTTTGATGAGGTCGACATTCCGAACATCTCGAAGCTTTCTCTCTACGGGTCGGGGCTCGGGGTGACGAGCCTCTACAACGAGTATCTGGAACACGGGAAGATTTGGTACGCTGTAATCAAGTCCAGGAGGTACGGATACGTCGTCGGAGTGACGCGAAACAGCGTCGTGACTGTCTTCAGTAGGGTGGACCTCCCCGAGTTCAAAACCTTCATTAGAAGTGAGATACTTCCACTCATAGAGTAGTTTGCTGAAGGTTGTTCCGGGAGAAGCGGCGCTCATCTTCTCGGACGGTGAAGCGAGGAGCCTGCTCGTCTCCGACCTTCACCTCGGCTTGGAGAAGGAGATGGCGAAGAAGGGATTCAGCCTCCCATCGTACTCTGTGAAGATGCTGGAGAGGATCAAGGGGATCGCCGAGAAGGCGGGGGCGGAGAGAGCTGTCATACTCGGTGATGTGAAGCATTCGGTCGGGAAGGTTGAGGACATCGACTGGAGCATCCTGCCGTGGTTCTTCGGTACTCTCCTCGACCTCTTCTCCTCAGTCGAGGTGGTGCCGGGAAATCACGACGGAGGAATCAAGCCTCTTCTCCCGCCGAGGGTGAAGCTTCACGCTGCCGACGGAGCCGTGCTGGGGGATGGAGATGAGAAGTTGGGAGTCTCGCACGGCCACGCCTGGCCGTCGGCCGAGGTCATCTCCACCGGGAAGATGGTGATCGGACACTCGCACTTCACCTTCGAGATGAAGGACGGGCTCGGAGCAAGGTCTAGGGAATCGGTCTGGCTCTTCGGAAGGTACGACCTGCGCGAGCTGCTGGCCAAGGCCGGGTACAAGACACGCAAAAGAGGGAGAAAGGGGGAACTCGTCGTGATGCCCCCCTTCAACAAGATGGTTGGGGGTCGCCCGATAAACAGAGGCGAGTCTCTCAGCTTTGGGCCGATTCTTTCGTCCGGGTCGATTAAGCTGGGCGAGGCGGATATCTTCCTCTTGGACGGGACGAGAGTCTCTTGATTCTTCCTCTTACGAGCGCCTCGACCCTCTCCTTGCCGATTCTTGGGTGTGGCCCCGGCCTGGAGACCTTCAGGGAGGCGCTGGCGTTGCCCCAGACGCACGCCTCCTCCTCGCTGAAACCGCTCAGCCTCGCGTAGATGAAACCCGCGTTGAAGGCGTCTCCCGCCCCGTTGGTATCCCTGACTTCCGTCTTGAAGGCCCTGAACCGACGCAAGCCTCCTCGCCTGATCAGGTAGGAACCGCTGGGGCCGGCCTTGAGGAGGGTTGTAAAGGGGTGGGAGAGGGGAGCCACCTTCTCCGTCCTGAAGTAGGAGTGGTATTCGTCCTGGTTGCAGAAGACGTACGCACCCCGAAGCGGGAGAGACCTCGCGCTGTACGCGACCCCCTCGAGGTCGAGGGAGGCGAACCCCTTCGAAGTGGCCGCCTTGATGAACGGCCCCAGCTCTTTCTCCTGGCCACGGTTCAGCAGGGTGTAGCCGGAGACGTGAACCCAATCTGGCTCGATCTCCTCGATGAGTTGGCGGTCCAGGCGGAGAGTCTCGCTGGCTCCACGGTATCCTATCATCGTACGCTCCCCGTCCCCGTCAACGATAACCATGAAGATGCTCGTGGGTCTAGGGGACCTCCCGATGTGTCGCGTGTGCACGCCCCATGAGGTCAACTCGCGGAGGATGGCCCCGCCGAAGACATCCCTCCCAACCACGCCGGAGACGTAGGTATCGACCCCGAGCCCCCTGAGGTCGGCGGAGATGTTCGCAGCGACACCGCTCGCGATGAGGGTTGGACTACGGAGAATCAGGTTTTCTCCGGGGCGGGGAAGCCTCGGGGTCTCCGCCGCTACAGACACGCTCAGGTCCCCGATGACTAGGACCTTCATCTCCTCAGACTTCGTACGATGGAGAGGAAACTCCGGACTCTTTGGGGGTCGACTGGATTCATGACGTTGCCGCCCTTCCTTAAGCAGGAAGCGACGATGGCCCCGTCCGCCAGCGGCAGCAAACTCCTCGCGTTCTCATGGTCAAGGCCGCTGCCTATCAGGACTTCCTTCGGCCCCTTCAGAGCCTCTAGGTCCTCCCCCGACGGCGGGCTTCCGGTCCTCGGGCCGGTCACGATGAGCGCGTCGGCCATCCCCCTCTCGACCATATCGAGCGCCGATTCACGAATGGGGCGCTGGACGAGTGGCGCCGCGTGCTTGACGTGGACGTCAGCGAAGACCGCGACACCCTCAGCGCCCAACATCCGCCTGTACCTCATCAGGTCGGCCGCGGTACCCTCGATGATACCCTGGTCAGTGACGTAGGCCTCGGTCAGCACGTTGACTCTTATCCACCTCCCACCGTGTACATAGGAGAGGGCGAGCGAGGCGCTCGCGCAGTTGCGAAGGACGTTCACCCCAATTGGGAGCGATGAGGCCCGCCTTACCTCGCCAATCACCCTACCGAGGGAGGCGATGGTCTCAGGGGGTGCAACGTTCTTGAAGAATGGAGCGTCGCCGAGGTTCTCGAACGAAAGCCCGTCGACGCCGCCCTCATCGAGTAACTTCGCGTCCTTCACGGCGGCCGCGATCACTCTTTCGAGATCGCCTGCATAGCCGGGCGAACCCGGAAGAGGTTTTACGACGACGGGCGCGATGATTGGAAACTCCACTGAGAATATTTTCCTGAGGTCCACTCTTCCCATCTGGAGGAGGGTCGTTATTATCGGTATGCGCTAGAACCGTTTAGCGCCCTATTCAGGAATTGCTCGAGAGCGGCCTCGCCCACCGCACCAATGACAGCGTCGATCGGGTTTCCTCCTTTGAAGAGCATGAAGGTCGGTATCGAGAAGACCTGGAATCTTGAAGAGAGGTTCATCTCTTCATCGACGTTGACCGTCCCGAATGTTATCTGGTCTGCGTACTTCCTCGCGAGCCTCTCGATAACAGGCTCCATCACCTTGCAGGGGCCACACCACTCCGCCCAGAAGTCGACGAGCAAAGGCTTCGAGGCATTGCTGTAGGCTTGAAAGTTCTCTTCCGTCAATTTGACCGTTGTAGTTCCCGCCGGCTTCGATGCCTCCGTCGTTGTTGTCGTTGTCGTCGTTGTTGTCGTTGTCGTTGTCGTCATCTTCTTCATCTTCGCCTCCAGAATCCTCTGAAGTTCAGAGTCCTCCAAGCGCCTCGACCGTTCGACGATGATTATTTAAAATTGAAAGCGGCCGGACCGGTGATGGACTCTGACGCCCTCCTCCGATTGGTGAAGAGTAAACTGACTCCGGAGGAACCACCCGAGCCCCCGAGGGAGGCGATGGCGGGCGTCGCGATAACACTCGCGGGGCCCTCTCTGAAGACCCTGATGATAAAGAGGGCCGAACGCGAGGGCGACCCCTGGTCGGGACAGGTAGCGTTCCCGGGGGGGAGACGAGAGAGGTACGACAGGTCGCTGCTCGAAACGGCGACGAGGGAGACGAAGGAAGAGGTCGGGATAGACCTGCGGCGTTCGGCCATCTACCTGGGCCACCTCGGAGTTTTCAGGACACACACGGGGACGATGCTCGTCGTGCCCTGCGCCTTCTTGATGAGGAAGGAGGAGCGAGTTGAACCCAACGCCGAAGTCTCCTCCTACCGATGGATTCCGATAGAGGTATTCCTGCGCGAGAATTCGAGGTCAACCTACGCTCTAAAGAGGGGGGGCGAGAACGCGAAGGTCCCCGCGTATGTCTATCAAGACTACGTCATCTGGGGGCTCAGCTACAGTATGATTTCAGCCCTGCTCGGGAGAGAGTGAGTAGCCTATTCGCTACTTTTCTTCAATAAATTTCCTTATCGACTTCAGCGACTCCGGGTTCTGGCGGAGGTACTCCGCCAGCCTCTCGATCCTTCGGATCGTGGTGGGCTGAACGTGATGCTCTATTCCCTCAGTATCTTCGTAGGCAACGTCGTCCGACACCCCTATCATGGAGAGCAGCTCCGAGATCACTTCGTGTCTCCTTATCACGGATCGGGCGACATTCTCGCCGTGCTCGGTGAGGTTCATCCCGCGATACCTCTCGTGCTTGAGATATCCCTTCGCCGCCAGCTTACCTACCATGTTTGAGACGGTGGGCGGCTTTACGCTCAGTCTCTCCGAGATGTCACTGGTCGTCGCGTAACCCTTCTCGTGTATGAGGTCGTAGACCGCCTCGAGGTAGTCCTCCGCGCGAGGTGTCTCCCTCCTCAACAGGGTTGTTCTCGCCAACCTAGGCGAGAAGTCCAGACTCCGGAGTTTAAAGGTTTTGAGGCGCCTGCGGAACTTTGAACCATCTAAGTAAGTTAGGCTCGTCTAACTTAAATAACGAGGGATGGGTGGCGACTCGATTCATGAAGCCCCCTTGGAAGAGGACACCCGATGCGCCTGAACTCGGCAGGGGAGGAAAAATGCAACGGGTGATTGGCACTGGACTATCCGGTTATCTCAGCTACTTTGGCCCGGCAACGCTCGCGGCCGTCGCGTACATCGACCCCGGGAACTTCGGGACAGACATCACGGCCGGAGCGGGATTCGGCTATCTACTGCTCTGGTCTGTCCTTCTGGCCAACCTGATGGGAATACTCCTCCAGTACCTTTCAGGAAAGCTCGGAATAGCCACAAGTCAGTCGCTGGCCGAGCTGATCAGGCAGAGTCTTGGCAGGCGCTCGAGGGTAATTCCGTACTGGCTGGCGTCTGAAGTCTTCGCCGTCTTTACAGACCTCGCGGAGTTCCTGGGAGTCACCTCCGCCATCTACCTGCTCTCCGGGGGGACGATACCGCTCCTTGTGGCTGCCTGGATCTCAGCCTTCGATGTAATCGTCGTCTTCGCGTTCGCGGGGAAGAAGTTTCGCAGAATCGAGCTGATGATAACGATGCTCGTCTTCGGCATCGGGCTCGGCTACGTCTACGAGATTTTCCTCGTAGGGGCGAATGCCGTCTCCGTCGGTACTGGGCTCATAATCCCGACGATAACCAGCAGCAATCAACTGTTTCTAGTGGTTGGTATCATCGGAGCGACGGTAATGCCCCATGCTCTCGTGCTCCACTCGTCGCTCACTAAGGCCAGGGCGGTCGGACTTGACCTCGAGCAGAGGAAGAAGCTATTGCGATACCACAGGTGGGATTCGATAGGAAACCTCACGATAGCCGGCCTGATCAATATGGCGATACTAATCATGGCTGCCGCCGCATTTCACACCGCCGGACTTACAGTGGCAACAGTCGACGAAGCGTACAAGACACTGACTCCCCTCTTCGGGTTGTTCGCGAGCGTTGTCTTCGCGTTGACGCTGCTCTTCTCGGGGTTGTCATCCTCGACGGTGGGCGTCCTGGCAGGACAGTCGATACTGGAAGGCTTTCTCGGCACTAAGCTGAATCCCTGGATCAGGAGAATCATCTTGCGTGTGATAAACGTCATACCCACCAGCGTCGCCATCTCGCTGCACTACGACCCCCTCCTGCTTCTTGTCTACAGTCAGGTGGTGCTCAGCCTCATGATTCCTCTCCCGCTAATCCCGATAATCTACTACACGAGCCGCAAGAAAGTCATGGGTCAATTCGTGAACAGAGGAATGATAACTGTCCTGGCCGTCTTGACGGCGGCAGTCATCGTGGGTCTCAACGGGGTTCTCCTCTACACCACCCTTCTGGCGTGAGCTAGTAGTTCCAGTCTCCCAGGCTACCGTCGCGGCGGAGGGCTGCGTTTCACTCTCCCTCGCTTAGCCTCCCCTGCCGCTGACGAGGCCGCGAGCCTCCTTACCTCGGCGTGCTCCCACGGGAAGACCACCCACTTGTCCAGAACCTCGAGAAAGTAGTCGGGCTCGTGTTTGCTCCACGGTTTCTTGAAGAGGACCGC
>VBPK01000141.1:0-17828 GCA_005877225.1 Nitrososphaerota archaeon | reverse complement strand
CCGCCACGCCCGTGTAGGATTTAACGTTGATGAAGTCTATCTGCACCTCGAGCTGGTCTGCGATGACCATGGCGACGGGGATGCCTCCTCTCGCGATTCCTATGATCAGGTCGAAGGTTTGTCCGCGAGACCTTATCCTATCGATGAGTTCGGCGACGAGCTTGCCGTAGTCCGTCCACTCGATGTAACGGAACTCGACCATACTGAAGGTCTCGGATTAGCGTAGATAACCGTTCCAAAAAAGCGGTTCGCAGAAAAGTGCGAAATGGGTCGCTTGGGAGGTGTGGGCCGGGAGTGATTCGAACACTCGACCTTCGCTGTGTAAGAGCCTGACGGAGCTGGTCTGACGTCCTAACCGAGCTAGACGACCGGCCCGTTTTTCACGCGCGTGGGACGGGTAATAAGCATTGGAGGGAGATCGACTGGAGCGCCGGGGGTGGGATTTGAACCCACGAGACGGAGAACCGTCAACGGCTTAGCAAGCCGTCGCCCTACCGAGTTGCTCGGAGTGCTGACAAACCAACCACCCGCTCACTCGCTCAATCACTCACTCCTCTAGGCGACCCCGGCACACGCACGCAGCAGCGGAATATTTCCCCGACTTCTGAGCTTTAAAAGAATTCAAGGCGGCGGATCCGTCGGAGCTCACCAGACCTCCCAGCCCCAATCTCGTGAGACGAGAGATCCTCCACGTAGACGAGGCAGCGTGGTCGCCCCACCTTAGGGTTGCTCCCTCCCGGACCTCGCCCATTTCGGCGGTTAAGAGTCGGGACCCCTCCTTCGAGGAGACCGCCCTTCACGACCGCCCACCTCGGCGTGAATTCATTCCTCCGTCCCGCGCAGGTAGCTGGAAGGGTGGCTTTACCCGACGGTTACTGACCACTGCGTGTAGCCGGTTTCAGTTTGTGGGAGACGGCTGACCTCCCTGTCCTACCCGCCGCCGAGGAGAAGAGTCCTACTCGCCGTATTTAACGTGCTGCCTCACGACCTCCTTCATCTTGCAGACGTTGCAGGTTCCACCGGAGGATGGTTTCCCGCAGGTGATGCACGGCACCGAGTGGTGCCCGGTCTCTGCAGGGGAGAGCCTGGAGACGACGCTGAGGCTAGACTTGAGGAGAACATTCTTCATGCCGGGATGTTTCACCTCCATCTCGTTCAAGTAATCTCTGACCTCGCCCCTCAGTCCTTCGTGCATGTACGGGCAGCTGACGCTCTGGAAGGGGATGCCGGAGAGGTAAGCGTAGAGCGCCACTTCCTCCTCGTATATCTCCATGAATGGCTTGACGCGCCTGACTGGGAAGCTCTCGTCGACGTAGGCAGGGTCGAGCCAGCCGATCCTCTCGACGTCTCCGTGGAGAAGGTTCATGAGGAAGGTCTGGGCGTAGTCGTCCAGGTTGTGCGCGGTCGCGACGACGTTGACCTTGGCCTTCAGAGCGGCCTCGTCGATCGCCCGTCTGCGGAAGACACCGCAGATGCTGCAGGAGGAGATCTCGCGCTCGTCCTTCCAGTCGAGGGCCTTGTCGAGGGAGAAGCCGAACAACCCCTCGTATGAGACGACGACGTGCTCGATATTGAGCTGCCTCGTCAGGTCACTCGCGTGCGCGATCGATTCTTCTCTGTAGCCCCTGACGCCCTCGTCGACGGTGAGCGCGACGAGCTGAAAGCGAGAATCCTGGTTCAGCCCGTCGAGAACCTTCAGGAGGGACAGGCTATCCTTCCCCCCCGAGACTGCGACGCCTAGGCGTTCGCCGAACTTGACCATACCGTACCGGGAGATCGTCCTCCTCGTCTTCTCGACGATCGAGGCCTTGAAGCAGTTCGCGCAGAGCACCTCGCCCGAGTACCTCCGTTCGTAGACTCCATTCCCCCCGCACTTCGAGCAGACTGCCATCGGATGTTCCCCTTTCTCGGTCGAACCTTAAAGGATTCACCGCATGGGTAGAATCGACTCGTTGAGAAAAAATTCAATTAGGAACGTCGAGCCTTGCCGAACCTCCTTATCCAGGGGAGAAGACGCCCAACTCACAATCTGTGACATGCATGTACAGGCTTGAACGACACCGCTTAACATGACTAATGCGCGCACACGTGTTGACAAGAAAGTGTATCCTCGTCCGTATGAGACAGTCTGATGCAGCAAACACATCCTGAATCTCTTTCGTTGACCTACCTTTGTTAAAATGACCTCGCTGACGGAGGCATCGAGATGGGTTCTTTGAACCAAACCTTAAAACATGCAGCCAGCGGTCGCGGAAAATAATTGGAACCCCCATACAAGAGTGTCGAGTTCAAGTACGGTGTGCTGATTCTCCGGACGAAGAAATTTCAATTTCTCATGGATAGGCTCGGCCGATATCGCATAACGGGTCCATTCGCATGGTTGATGCTCTACATAATGCCGGTGGCCGCGGGCTTCGCCCTCTTTCTCGAGTTTGTCAACCTTTCAGTAATCTTCTCGCCTCAGGGGGCGGCGTTGGTACAGTACATACGCTCTCTGACGCCGACGGTCAACCTACTCATCCCGGGGATCAATCCGTATGTCCCGATAGTCTACGGATGGCTGGCCCTCATAGTCGCGCTTGTAGTACACGAGGGGGCGCACGGGGTGGTGGCGAGGAGTCTCGGCATGCCTGTCAAGTCCGCGGGGCTCCTCTTCCTCCTAATCTTACCAATCGGGGCTTTCGTGGAGGTGGACGACAAGGTGCTCAAGGTCGCCCGTGCAAGAGACTCGACTCGCGTGCTGGCGGCGGGAGCTGGAATCAACTTCGTCCTAGCCATCCTCTCTGTGGCCCTGCTCTTCAATGTCGTTTCGACGATGACCCCTGCATCGAATGGAGTGGGCGTCTTCTCCGTATATCAGAACTCCACATCGCTCTACTCTCCCGCAGACGTCGCCGGAATCAAGCCGGGCGACTTCATATTGTCGATGAACAACGTTCGGATAGACTCCGCCCTCAACGACAGCTCGCTGTATCGTCCCGGGAACAGAGTGAATCTTACGATCTGGAGAGGCGGTGAGACAGTCGTCGAGAACATCGTTCTGGGGAAGCTGACCTACATAGACCTGCGGACGAACCAGACCTTCACCCGAGGCTTTATCGGGATCCAGCCGATTACTCCCTCGACACTTCGGCAGCTGGTTGGCACCTACGTGGGGGATTTCACCAAGACAGCCAAGCCATACATTTGCATACCTACTCTTCCGAGGTGCCAGGACTACGTCCCCTTCTCAGATCAATACATCGGATTTTACGCATCCCCCTTCGGGGGGGCGCTACCCCTCGTCCTGAACTTGCTTTTCTGGATGTACTTCATCAACTTCAACCTGGCCATCTTCAACAGCCTCCCCATCTACCCCCTCGATGGCGGGCAGGCTTTTGATGTGACGGTCAAGGCTTTAGGGAAGGGGAGGCTGAAGGAGACCACTCTAAACAGGATAACGACGACAATAAGCGTCGTGCTCGTGTCTATGATTGCCCTCCTTCTATTGGGCCCATACCTGATCTTCTAACCGTGTCTCTCTGGCTCGTCCTGACGACTATCCGTCGGGCGAAGGCCGCGCCGTTGGCGAAAGCCGCCGTGAAGAGGAGACTCGCGGCCTGCGGGAGCATCTCCCAAGTGAGGTCCATCTACTCATGGAAGCGCACGCTCCGCGACGAGGCTGAAGCGTTGATCATCTTCAAGACCACGAAGGAGAAGGTTCCGCAGCTCAGGACCTTCCTGGAGAAGGAGCACCCGTACGAAACACCCGAAATCATCGAGGTAGAGGTTGCGAGGGTGAACGCGCAATATCTTTCCTGGGTCGTCGAATCTGTTGCTGCTTAAATAGGAAATTCGAATCAAATGGTGATGCTGGAGACAAGCCTGCTACTGCTCGGCTACGCCCTAGCGATCGCGGGGCAGACACAGGACCTTCCCTCACCCCCCGACATCGGGACTATCCTTCAGCGGCTGGCTGGAGAGTTCGCATCCGACGCGACCCTAGTCGTTGGCGCGATAGACTCGACTGTAATCAACCTCTCTAGGCTGGCTTACATCACAGCCCTGCTGGTCGGGATCTTCCTCTACTCAACTCACCTAGAGAAGAGGCTCGGGAAGGACCTCGTGAAGGGGGGATTGATACTCGCCTTTCTCTCCGAATTCATCTTCCCGCTGATCAGTAAGGTCTGAGGGCGTAGAGCAAGGGTGCGACTCTTCCTGCCGAAGGAAGAGACGTGCTTCCCGACTTCAGTGAGTGGTCTCGACGGCCCTGCCATCGACCTGGTTGAGGGTGCCTCACCGCCCTTCATCCTTAGATGAAGGGCATCTTCGCGGGACGACTGAGACGCTCCTTGCGCGAGCCAGCGCCATCAGGTTTGAATGTCGTCGGCCGACTCGAGGCGGGGAGCAGTGGTGAGTGGCTACAGACGAAGGGCGAATTTACTCCAGCCCTAGGTCCCTGAATGTTCCTATTCTCACGCCGTCGGGGAGGCTATTGATCTCCCCCGTCCTGTGGCCGATGAGTCCCTTCACTCCGACCCTAGACGCAGACTCCACCAGTCGCTGGGTGATTATGCCGTCGAAGACGAGGTAACGGGCCCCGTTCGAGGATTCCATCTTCTGAACGAGCTCGCTTATCGGGAAGCGTCCGACCTCCTGCAGCCCCTCGTCGAGGAGGACAGCCTCGAGGGTACCGTTCAGAGAGGGATAGATCTCCCTTGTCTTCTCGACGATCGGCTCTGCAGGGGCTTCACGCTCACTCACACGCTCACGCTCGCGCTCGGTCGTCCTCCCGCCGCGTGGCTGCACCTGTTGTTGATGCGGTTCGACCCGCTCCGCTCTCAGGAGTTGCAGGACCTCGATGGGAGTTAGGTCCTCTACCTCCTTCCCGGGAGGGGCTCTCAGAACCTTCTCTACCCGCACAACCTGACTCAGCTCCTTCTCGATCAGGTCTCCCCCTCTGTCACCGTCCAAGACCGCAATCAACCTCTTCTTCTTCCCGAGCTCGATTATCGAGTCGGGTACACTCGTTCCCTCGAGCGCGACAACATTCTCAATCCCGGCTCTCAAAAAGAGTACGACATCCGCCCTCCCCTCGACGAGGTAGACGAGGTCCGAGGTGTAGACCCCAGGTCCGGCCGGGAGGTTTTCAATCCCATAGTTGACCACGCGCGCCCTCTTGGTAGACTCGACGACGTCCTTGAGAACATTCTCGCCTTCGCTAGAACTCTTCGAACTCCAGTCCCTGACTATCAGCTTGGCCCGGTCGACGATCTGCTTTCTCTTGGATGCCCGGACGTCCTCTATCCCTTCGAGGATGAACCTCGATGAGCAGGGTCCGACCTTGTCGACGCTCTCGACGGCTGCCGCGATCAAAGCCGCGGTCCCGATATCGGTGGACATGGGGATCAGGACGTCGCCGCGAGTCTTGTCGTTCTTCGATTCCAGGTTTATCTCGATCCTTCCTACCTTCCAGCTCTTCTGGAGCTCGTTGAGGTTCATCTCAGGGCCGAAGAGACCCTCTGTCTGTCCGAAGATCGCGCCTATGACGTCGGCTCGCTCGACGACTCCGTCTACTTCAAACCTCAGTTTCACGAGGTACTTTACTATACCCGAATCTGGCAAATGCGTTCATCTCGTTTTCAGCTCCCTTAACGGGAATTAGCTTAAACAATGTAAAGGCAGAAATCTCCCAGATATAAAGTCTTATCTTCGCATCCTAAATTTCGACGTCTGCCGCAAGATAGGAGAAGCGTTTGAGGTTCTCGATGTGCCTGAAGACCCCCCTGGAGGCGGCGAGGAGCCTCCTTCGCTGGTCGAGGGAGACCGCCATCCCACGATGGGTGAGGGCCTTGGCGTACCTCGCCGCGAGCCGCCTCCCCTCCCTGTCGAGGTCGGTCATGATGACCACAGTCTTCGAATTTGCCAGCCTCGATTCGGACCCCTTGGCGGCGGCGATGCTGACGATACGGCCCTTGTATCCGACGTCTCTCATGGCGCTGACATCTCTAGCCCCCTCGACGAGAACGACCCACCCGTCGGCGCCCAACCGGTTCAACTCTGTGACGAACTCCTTCAGGAACTCCGCGAATTCGGCGAACTTCCTCTCGGAAGTCTTACGATCCTCAACCTGCACGATGGACCTCTCGTGAGGGCTGGCGAAAAACGTTGCCTCCCCACGACTGGCGCGCTCTTCCGGCCAGGAGTCACGATAGCTTGAGTCGAGCCGACCACGCTACAGAAAGGTCGGAGCAGCAGGCAAAGAAAGGGATGCCACCCGGTCATATAATCTCGGAATAATTTTAATGTCGCCCGTCTCTGACAGCCCAGCTCATCGGTCGGCTTTTTTTGCCGACATCTCGCCTAGCCTCTTCAACGGGCTTTTTTCAGGCGGCTCTCGTCTGTCGCACGTCTGGGTAAACCATCTGCTCATCACAGCGCTTTTGGCGCCTTTGCAGGTGGCCGTTTTACGCGCAGTAGAACGAAAGCCGTCTGGGGTGGGCGGCGAGTGAGCTCTATTTATTTTAGCTGCTCTCGCGGTAGCAGGTTCGAGAGGTCGAGCTCGAAGCCCGCGAGAGAGACGCCAAGGACGAATGCGACTAAGACGGAAGGCTTGACCTCCCCTATGTGGCCCACACCACGCCCCGAGGCCTCGACGAGGGCGCATCTTCCGTCAGAGAAGGACCAGTGGATTGAAGGCGAGGTAACGACTTCGAGGTTGGCCAGTGTCCTGAGGAATGATTCCATGTACATCTTTGCCTCCGAGAAGCTGGCCTGTGAGTGGGCTATCATCGCGGCGAGAGACCACCTCTCCTCCACCTTCTTCCCTACCCTGTGGTATACTCTCCCGACCTCGAAGACCCTCTGGGGGTACTCCTCCTTTATGTTTCTGGAGAGAATCGAGAGAAGGGAGGGGAGCAACGAGTCACGCAGTATCGAGTGGTCGATGCTTCGCGGGTCGCCCACCTCGACCTTCTCCTCCGCACTCCTCTCGAACTTCTTGTAGAAAGACGACTCGTCGACCAGCTCGTAGCTGATCACCTCGACCATCCCAGAAGACGCCATGAGGTCGGATATCTTCTCCAGTCTCTTGCCTTGGCGGCTGAACTCGCCAGGACGGTCGCTGGCTGGATAGACAGGCTTGATCTTGTCGATGCCGTATCCGAGGGCCGTCTCCTCCGCAAGGTCGACAGGATGAAGGAGGTCTATCCTGTACCTGGGGAAGGTCACTGTCGTCCCACTCGGTTCCAGTCGACTCCTCCGAAGGCAGCTGCTAATCTCCGACTCTGCCAGGTCGAGGCCAGTCACGCTCCGTATGAGTGGGAGGTCGAGGGGCATGCTCGAGGGGGAGAGGTCGGGGGTGGCCTCGCTCGATGAGAAGTACTTTATCTCGACCGTCTGGAGCGACGCACCCGCATCTGCCAGCGTGGTGGCGATGATCGCGAGGACGTCGGCGCCAACCCTCTTGTCTGTTGAAGTCACATCTATGAAGAGGTTCTTGGTCGATGTGGAGACCTTCGTTTCGTTGCCGTTGATGATCGGCGGGAAAGAGAGGACCGTCTTCTTCGAATCTCTCAGGATTGGATAGAGCCGGGAATCGGGGAGGACGCTCGAGTACCTCCGCCCCGTCTCCGTGCCTTCGAGAATCTCCGCGATAGTCATCGGGTTCTTGCCCCCCAAGGGAGTGAAACTGAAACTAGGGGGCACCCCCTCGTAGTTGATGGGAGGCACCACTGCGTCGAGGTCGTGAAGCCCGATCGCGGCGACCCTCCTCCTTCTTCCCAGCCCGTTGTGAAGGTCCTCCTGCATCGAGATGAGCTGTCTGACGGTTTCGTCGTCTAGCCGCAGACCCTTCGCAACGGCGCAGGCAATGAAGGGTCTTACGTTGGCGAGGCGTCGGTCAACCAGCACCGCGATTCCGCTCGAAGAGGCCTCGTAACGGGGGAGACCCACTTCGACCTCGAGTATTCCTCTCAACGCCCGAGCGATCCCGTAATCGGTCGAGAAGTCGGGCCTGTTGGGGCTGTACTCGACCCTGATGGAGTCGCTCTCTTCACCCTCGATGTCGAGCCCAATGTAGGGGAGACGCTGGAGGACATCCCTCTTCTCCCCCCCGACCAGCTTCACGAGTCTATCCTTGTAGAGTTTGACTACCGGCAATGCTTGTCGTTGCCCTCCTTCTCAGCCAGCCCAGGTCGTTGTCGTAGAGGACCCTGAGGTCGTCGAGCCCGAGCCTGAGAAGAATCAGCCGCTCGATTCCGAGTCCCCATGCCAGGACGGGCTTCTTCACCCCGAGCGGCCAGGTGACCTCGGGCCTGAAGACGCCCGAGCCGCCCAGCTCGATCCAGTCCTTGGCCAGGTCCGAGTAGCCCACAACCTGCAGAGAAGGCTCGGTGTACGGAAAGTAGGACGGCCATAACTTGACTTCGCTCATGCCGAGCTTCCGGTAGAACCCTGTAAGGAATCCCATCAGGTGCCGTGTGTTCAGGCCATCCCCCATGATGGCTCCGTCCATCTGGTGGAACTCCGCAAGATGCTTGTAATCGAGGCTTTCATTCCTGTAGACCTTTCCGAGCGCGAAGACGCGCAGGTCCTCCTTCTCAGACTCTAGCGCCCTGACCGTCAGGACTGTGTTGTGTGTCCTGAGAACAAGCCTTCTCGCCTCCTCGGTGCTCCATCTGTACTGCCATCCTCTGCTACCAGTCCTCCACCCGTCCTCGTGAGTCGATGCGATCCTGTCCACCACGCCCTCGCGTTTGATTGAATCGTCCTCCATGGACATCAGGTAGAAGGTGTCTTGAAGCTCCCTCCCGGGGTGGTCCTGGGGCGTGAAGAGCGCATCGAAGTTCCAGAGGGCGGGTTGAATCGCGGCCCCCTCGATCTCGGTGAACCCCATCGAAATGTACGCCTCCTTCACCTCTTCGATGAACTCGTTCACCGGGTGCCTTCTTCCAGGGTAGAAACGTGGGGCGGGGGCCCTGACGTCTATCGGGCGGAGTTCCTTCCCCCTCCAGCGACCCGTAGCGAGAAGGTCGGGCGTTAGCCTCTCGACGCGACCCCCCTCCGCCGCCTCCAGGGCCGCGAGCCCATCTCTGGTTATCCTCACTCTCGTGGACTTCTCTTCCGTCTTCTGGACTATTCCCCTCTTTATCAGGTCGGGGAGGAGGGGACGGAGCTCCTCGGGGAGCGCATCCTCCTCTGCTCCTCTTGCAAGATGGGCGAGGAGTCTTTCAAGCTTCGCCGCCCCATCCGCATCCAGTATCGAGACGAAGGACCCGACCGCGGAGCTCTCCACCTTTATCCACGAAGACTCGCGGGCCCTCCCGAGCGCCGCGGAGAACTCGTCCTGCGACTTGAAATCCTTCTTCAGGTCACTGAGCGGAACGGGACGCCCCGCCTCCTTCAGACGGCGCAGAAGCAAGAGTTCGGGGGCGGTAGGGATGAGCAGGACGAGCTTGGCAAGAGTGTTCTGCTCGACGTCGATGAATCCCTTCGATAAGAGCCACTCTATCGACCGCCTGACCTGGTCGGGAAGGAGCCCGCCGGAGAGGAGCGAGTCGAAGTCGACCCACCCCCCATCTTTGAGGGCGCCCAGGACCCTGACTTCGATGGGGTGGAGAGCTCCTGTCGCCAACGCTTTCCTACTCTCCTATTGAAGCGAGATATCTCTTGTTCTTCGTTAAAAGCTCTCGGGCGTCTCCCAGCAGGGAGACTCTCTTCTTCTGGTGCGCCTCGAGGTACTTCTTGACGAGAGCCGCGGCCTCCTGCTTGCATTCACCGCAGAGCCTTATCCCCCCCGTACATTCGTCGTAGACCCTCTGGACGTGCTCATCGTCGATCGCGAAGTGGAACCGGTAGAGGTCGTAGACGGGGCACTTGTCAGCCTCCGCCCCCAACCTCCTCTGCTCCTCGACGGTCGCCCTCCCTCCCGTGAAAGCGGCGAGGACCTTCTTGGCGGCGGAACGAGGGTCCTCGTCGAGGGTGAATCCAGATGAAGGGTCGCGCTTGGACATCTTGAAACCTCCCGTGAGGGCCATCTCGAGACGATGGTAGATCGATGAGGGAGGGATGAAACCGAATTCGTCGTGGTAGCGCGCTGCCAGGTCGCGCGTGAGGCGAATGTGCGGGTCCTGGTCCGCCCCGACCGGGACGAGCACCGGTTTCGGGCCGCCGAACTCCTGAAGCTGGGGCATCAGGATGTCTCCGGCCTGAATCAGGGCGGAGATGTAGAGACCGATGGGGCGCTCACCGTAGATCGCCCTGAGCATGTTGTTCGTGATCCCTCTCGAAAATATCGTCATCAGGCGCATCACCCTCATCTCTTCGCTCTGCATGTAAGCGACAGTCCTCTCCGGGTCGAGCCCGAGCGCCAGGATGTCCGCCACGTTCTGAACCGCCATCTTGGAACTCTCCTGAAAGGAGATGCCGTTGTCGCAGTAGGCCTCCACGTCCGCTATCGCGTAGAAGACTGTCGTCTTCCTCGAAAGGGACTGGAAGAATACCATGTCGTCGGCCGTCATCTTGTTTCCGAGGTGAAAGGTCCCCTCGGGCTTTATCCCACTCATCACCGCAAACGGCTTGTTGGAATCAACGGCGTCGAGTATCCTCCCCAAGTCCCTCTGCCCGAAGTCGATACCGCGACTCAGGTGAGGGCTGAGCTTCTTGAAACGCGGTAGAAGGCGGTCGATTCCTTCTATGCCGAACTCCGATTGGAGCCTGCCGTAGTCTTTGATGACGCCGGAACCCCAGGGGTCTAGCCGCTGCCCTTCCTCCTCCCTCTCCACAAAGACCTCGGCTGAAGCGTCGGATTAAATTCCTTTCCGACCGTGAGTCCTCAGAACCCTCCCCTCCTCGTCAATCTCGCCCTTTCTGATCCTCGTCGAGGAGATGGGCTTCGCGTCCTCCGCCATCAGTAGGTCAACCACGACGAGGTCGAGGGGAGGAAAACCCCTCTCTCTGCGCAGCTTGTTCGCCAGCTCGAGGCGACCGGCCGTCTCCTCGCTCGCGACGAGGGCCTGCACTTCAGGGGAGGCGATCCCCGGCCCGAAGTAATCGTAGAGCTTGGCGATGGCGTAGCGCCTCCCCGGGAAGCGCCGTCTCAGGAGGTCTTCGAGTTTCTTCACCCGCTCCTCGTAGGAGTGCTCCGGTTTCTTCCCCATCTTCCGCGCAAATTCGTCTGAAGTGACCCCGATCACGACCTCATCGCCGACTTCGAAGCTCTTCTCGAGGAGAGAGACGTGGCCTCGGTGGAGGATGTCGAAGGTTCCTCCCGTCGCCACGCGCCGATACTTCCTCGAATCCGGGCCGCGCTCACCAGGAATCAATTTCAAATACGCCGAAACTTCGCCTAGAACCGAACCAGACGATAAAAATGTGCGGGTGGAATTGAGAGATGGGGATACCGCGGGAGTACATCATGGCAGGCAGGATTACCAGAGAGGTGAGGGAATGGGTTAGGGGAAGAGTCGTGCCGGGGAGCGAGTACCTGGACATCTGCGAGAAGGTAGAGGGGGAGATAGTCCAGAGGGGGGGGAGAGTCGCCTTTCCGACAGGCGTCGGGGTGAACAGCGTCACGGCACACTATGCGCCGCAGGCGGGGGAGAGCGGCCGCGTGGGGGAGAAAGACGTTGTGAAGGTCGACTTTGGCGTCCACGTCGATGGCTACATCGCCGATACCTCGATCACCACGACCTTCAACCCTCAGTACCAGCCGATGCTCGACGCGACTGAGAGGGCGTTGCGCGCTGCCATCGATGTGCTGAGGCGTGACCGGAGGATAGGGGAGGTGAGCAAGGCGATCTACTCCGAGGCGTCTCGTTATGGGTTCAAGACCATAAGCAACTTGAGTGGGCACACGCTGGACAGGTACGTCGTTCACGCGGGGAAGAGCATACCGAACGTCTACATGCCGAACCTTCCGACCCTCAAGAAGAACGAGGTCTTCGCGGTAGAACCCTTCCTGACCACAAGGGAGGCAGACGGGTACGTCGTCGACTCTGAGGTCGAAACGATCTTCGCACTCGTCGGGAGGCGGAGGCTCGGGAACGGGGAGCTGGATGATCTCGTGGAGATGATCTGGAAGGAGAGGAAGACCCTGCCCTTCACCCCGAGGTGGTTCCTGAAGGACTACAAGGAGGCCAGGCTGCTGACACTCCTGAAGGAGCTCGCGAAGAGGAAGGTCGTTAGGTCTTACGCCACCCTCGTCGAGGCCTCAGGCAAGCCTGTCGCACAGTTCGAGCACACGATGGCCCTGGATGAGGAGGAGGGGCTGGTAATTCTTACTTAGCAGGCTTCGCCGTCTCGGCGTAGATCAGGCTTATCCGGGTCTGATTGCCGCACTTCGTGCACGGTGTACTTGACCTTCTTTTCCACGACAGACTTGGAGCTGATCATCACTGGCTGACCCCGAGAGTGTTCCCGATTCCCGCTATGAGGACGTCGTCCCCCTCCTTCGTCTTCTCCTCGATCACCCGGTTGAGGAGAGTCATGACCTTGTCCGACGCCTCGGCTATCTCCTTCCTCATCGCGGTTATTGCCTCCAGAATCGACTGTTTGACCAGAACCGCGTAGATAGGGATCTTGTGCTTCGCGGCAACCTCCTCGATCTGGTACTTCTCGACCCCGATGCCCCCGATAGCCGCCCCGACGCCCTCGGCGATCTCGCCCGTCTTCTCCCCCTCCAGCTTCAGGGCCGCATCAATCATGATGATCGCGCTGGGTTTGATACCCATCTCCTCTATGACGTGCCTTATCCCTACCCCTGGCTGGCCCACGTAGGCCATCGGCCCCTCCGCCTTCACCACGTAGAGCTTCCGCCCCTTGTACTCGTTGACGGCCAGGACGGTGTCTTTCGCAATCGTCCTCTTCTCGCGCCCGACCATGTAGCGCGAAGCGATGACGGCACCAATTCCGTCCCCTAGAGGCTGGGCGAGCTTGAAGGTGTCCACCGCGCTCACGAGGGCATCCGCTTCCTGTATTATCATCGGCATCAACATCTGCAGCTGTACCAGCATGAAGTAAGAGTTCGTCTTCTTCCCGAGCAGGTAGAAGTGTCTCACGATCTTGTGTATCGTGTTCAGGGCCGTCGCCGCCTCGAGAAGGTTTTCAGAGACCGAGACTGTGACGGGGTTCTTGTCCCCTACTATCGTCCCGACCTCCTGCCTCACTCGGTCGTCTCTAGTGGTCACCACGTGGTCGATCTTCCCGACGATCCCGTTCGGGTCTATGTCGACGGGCATGATCGTTATGTAGTCGAGGAACTGGTCGACCCTTTCAGTCGGGTCGCCCGGCGCCTTCCCTGTGGTCGTGAGGTAATCGATCGTCTCCTTCCTCGCCTTGTCCTTCATTACCTTGAGCCTTGTGAGTCCGCGACCTATCTCGTTTAACGCAAACCAGACCTGAATCCTGGGGGCATAGAGACCATAGGCGACGAAGACGAGAAGGCTCACCACATAGAAGATACTGTTGAGGTCCAACCCAATTTGGAGCAGCGAAACCCCGATTCCCGACAATAAATTACACTCGAAGAGCGCGGTGCAAGGACTTGGTCTTAAGGATTCCGTATGCACAGTCCGTCCTCATCAGAAGTTGGCGCCGATGAGACTTGGGTAGGTGCCGGCATCACCACTTCCCGAGCCCTTTCGGAGCTCAGTAACATGATGACGACGCGCGGTTTGACTTCTCCCCCTCTTTCGAGTCTGGGTTCGGAATGAGTCCAGGTCGGACCCGCACGCTATGGCCGGCTGGTCGCTGGACCGGAGCGGGCGTAATTTAAGATTTCCGACCCCGCTCTCCAAGAGACTTAAGGCGTCGAAGTTCTCCGAGAAGCGCGTGCAGAGAAAGCTTCTCGACATACTCGCCTGCCCGATCGACAAGAACTATCCGCTCGAACTGATGGAGTTCAAACTGAAGGACGAGATAATAGTCGACGGTGTCCTTCTCTGCGGAAAGTGCAAGAGATTCTACCCGATAATCGATGAGATTCCCGTGATGCTCCCGGACGGGTTGAGGAACAGGAAGGAGGACCTCGAGTTCTTGAACAGGTGGAGGTCGAGGCTGCCCAGGTCGGTCGTGGAAGAGGGAAAACCCTGGAACCTTATGAATGCGTGACTCGGGAAGCTTAAAACAACGCTTCGAACGATTCGTGAGTGAGAGAGGGAGGGGGACGTAGCCTAGCAAGGTGCAAGGTGGATCTCTGCCTCGGCCCTAGAGAGGCATGGCGACAGGCTCCAGTGCAGTTCAAAGTCTGATGACACGGAAACGTGGATGATGTCGCATTGGAGCGGCAAGAGAAACCTGTAGATCGCCGGTTCGAATCCGGCCGTCCCCACCAAAGTCATTGACCCCGGTCCAACCTGTCGACCGCCCGCTTCAGGGGGCTGGCGAGAACCGAATGATATTTCAACTCACCCGAAAGACTGCCTAGCCCAAGACTCGATCAATGCCTCACACGTTTGGAGGGAAGAAGGTAAGAGAGCCCGGTGCCCGCAGGAGGAAGATGACAAGGATTGCAGCAGCGGCGATCGTCGCCATAATCGCTGGAGCCGGGTTGTACATTTACATATCCAACACTTACATATCCAACCAGGGCACCACCACACAGGAGTCGACGAGCTGCACGACGGGGACACCTGTCTTGGGGGCCAAGGGAACCTACGCCAAGATCAACACGAGTCTGGGGAGCATCGAGGTTCAACTCTATCCCTCAGCGGCGCCCAAAACGGTCGCCAACTTCGTCAACCTCTCACAGACAGGATTCTACAATAACCTGGTCTGGCACAGAATCGTGGCGGGATTCGTGATCCAGACGGGCGACCCTAACAGTAGGGGCGGGGGAAACAGGTCGCAATGGGGACTGGGGGGTTCAGGTAAGACTGTTCCGCTGGAAATCTGCAGCACACTGCACAACGACTATGGGTACCTTGGGATGGCAAGGTCATCAGACCCCAACAGCGGGAGCTCACAGTTCTACATCAACGTCAACCAGACGGGGAACACAAATCTGAACGGGCAGTACACGGTGTTCGGTAAGGTGATCAGTGGAATGGATGTTGCTATCGCAATCTCGAAGGTTCCTGTCAATTCAACCGACCAGCCGATTACCCCGGTCTTCGTTACGAGCATAAAGATTCAAGACGCGCCTTAAGAAAGCCCCTCGCCTAAATCGACTCATCGACCTGACCGACGAATTCTCGGCTTCTCCCGATGTTACCGTTAATTAGTTCAGGCGAAGGGCCGAGGCGAAGGAAAGGTCGGCAGATGGAGAGATGACGGCCCAGCGAGGCTTGTTCGCATCGGTTCCGCGCGCAGTTAAACTGCTCGTCTTCTCGCAGGTGATGAACAACTTCGCCTTCGGCTATTTCATCATCTATGTCTCGGCCTACCTGCTCGAAAACAGGGTCGGGGCCGACCTGATAGGCGCAATAATAGGCATTCAGGGCATAGCCATAGTTCTCTTCGGGGTGCCGCTCGGTTTACTCTCCGACCGCAGAGGAAGGAAGTGGTTCCTCATCGCCGGGAATCTCTTGCTGGCGCCGATAATCCTCATCTTCGCCTTCACGGACAGCGTCGCCCTCTGGCTAATCGCGTCGGCTATCGGAGGCTTGGCAGAAGCATCGGCTCTCTCGTCCTGGAATGCCATCATCGCCGACCAGACAGACCTCAGCAACAGGGACGGGGCATTTTCACTGTCATTCATCGTTTCCAACATCTTCATCTCCCTCGGCACAGCCCTCCCTTTCTTCTTCCCCATCCTGGAAACCGCAACAGGATTGAGTTCTTCGGTGATTCACAGGGAAGCGCTCGTCGTGTTGGGCTCGGCAAATTTCCTAGCGCCCCTGTTCATCTTCGCTCTCTTGAGAAACTACAGAGAGAAGATTGTCACAAGGGAGGAAGCGTCTCAAAGGGGAAGCATCAGCCTCCTCTTGAAGTTCTCCGGGATAAACAGCCTGATCGGGTTGGGGGCAGGACTGATCATCCCGCTCATTGGCACGTGGCTGAAATTGAAGTTCGGTGTTCCCGACACTTACAGCGGGCCCTTTCTCGCCGTTTCGGGAATAACGATTGCGTTTTCAGCGGTGGGCAGCTCGAGATTGTCGGCGAAGTTTGGCCTCTTGAAATCGATAGTCCTGACTTCTGGCAGCTCCACCCTCTTCATGTTTAGCCTCGCGTTCATACCGAGCGTCTTCCTCGCGGGAGGCGTCTACGTCGTTAGAGCGGCGATGATGAACATGTCCGCACCCCTGATGGACTCGTACCTTATGGGAATTATAGCACCCGACAGGAGAGGGCTTGCAAGTTCAATCAGCGCCATCATATGGCGACTCCCGAACAGTGTCAGCACCATCGTGGGGGGCATAATCCTAGCCTCCGGGAGCTACGACCTCCCCTGGATAGCCGCCTCTCTGCTCTACGCTACGGCGATAGGATTACTCTACGTGAACTTCAAGAACATAAAGCCAAAGGGATAGTTCCTTCAGGGCTCGTCCTCTTTCTTCCGCTCTATCTTGTGTTCGGCCACACGAATCTCCTTCTCCACCTCCCAGATGCCTTTACGCCATATCTTGGCTAGAGCGGGGCCGAGAATGAAAACGAGGGCAGTGACAACAGAGCCAACGCCTACGAACGCCATGAAGGACGCAAATATTTTCCCTGCGTTTGTCGCTGGGGCGTTTGGCGGGCCCTCCGCCGTGACGAGCATGCTCGTGAAGTAGAATGAATCTATGTATGCCCACCCCTCGATGAAGTGCATCCCGAGAGTACCTACACCAAGCACCACGACTATCAGGATGATAGAGTAGAAGGCGCGACGGCGAAACTTGCGGAGCCCGACCGGACTGGTAGTGTTTGTCCTCACGTTCCGACCTCCCTCGCCCGAAGTCAGAAATTCGGGGGGAGATAGTTGTTCTGGACGAGCCACTCCTCGTGTGCCTTTGTAACGCCAGAGGACGTCGGCCCTCCCGTCGTCGAAGTCCCAAGGCGCGACGAGCACCACATCATTTTCTCTGATCCAGACGCGCCGCTTCATCTTACCCCTGATTCTGCCGAGGCGCACCCTTGCCGTCGACGCACTTCACGACCACGTGGTCGCCGCCCTCGATCTTGGTGACCCTTCCCATTAGCTCCCCCTCCTGCGGGACGACGAGTTCCTTGAGATTTGCCTCGCTGAAGCACCTTTCTCTTTCCCAATTTATGTATGCCTCCGTCGATTTTCTTGCAATTTCTCCATCACTTTTCCACCACGAACTTGCAAGCTTCCTTTGCGGTTCAGTGGCAAGATTTTTTGGGCGCGCCTAATATAAAATCTGTTTGCAGAGAGATAGTTGGAGAGGCTTCCTCGTTCCTTCTTTGAGGACTACACGCCGTCTGTCGCTAAGCGGCTCCTGGGCCAGCTGCTCGTCAGGAGAATTGGAAGACGCTTCCTCTCCGGCATGTTGGTCGAAGTCGAGGCTTACAGAGGGCGAGACGACCCAGCGAGTCACGCCTTCAGGGGCGAGACGCCAAGAAACAGAGTGATGTTCGGCGAGGTCGGAAAGGCGTATGTCTACTTCACGTATGGGTTCCATCACTGCTTGTGCGTGAAGACCGAGAGGAAGGGAGTCCCGGGTGCGATTCTCGTCAGGGCGCTCGAGCCACTCGAGGGGATCGAGCTGATGAAGAAGAATCGAGGAAAGGAGGAGCTGACCGAGCTGGCGAGCGGGCCCGGAAAGCTCACTCAAGCATTGAAGATAGATCGAAGACTGAACGGTGAGGACCTCGTGCTGTCGGAGAGGCTCTTCTTGGCGAGGGGGAAAGATGCAGCCCTCGAGATTAGGGATTCGAGCCGAATCGGGGTCGACCGCGGTCTTGAA
>VBPK01000059.1 GCA_005877225.1 Nitrososphaerota archaeon | reverse complement strand
GACCTTGTCGCGGCTGCGGTGATCAGCGTGTTCGCGATAACTGTGTACTTCTTCGCCGAAAAGGTGGCTAAGTCCCCCCTCGGAAGGACGATGAGAGCCGTGAGGGACAATGAGGACGCTTCTAGGGCGCTCGGGAAGGACGATGCATCGGTCAGGAGAAAGGTGCTCGTGGTCGCCTCGGCGATGGCTGGGATGGCGGGTGCCCTCGTGACCTTTTACTATGGGTCGGTAGGAGCTGACACCTGGACCCGGTTCGCGTGGACATTCTGGCCTTGGTTGATAGTAATCATAGGAGGTGCGGCGAACAACGCTGGCATAGCTCTGGGGGCGCTGTTCTTCACGGCCCTGTTCAAGGGACTCGCTCAGATACAAGTTCTGCTTCCTCCTTCGGTTCTGAGCGACCCCAACTACATAGTCGACATCGCCTTCGCGACTCTGATCGTGATCGTGCTTCTGGTCAGGCCGGAGGGGATATTGCGTGAACGGCCCACGCTTACGCTGCCGCGAAGGAAACTCGTAATGATTGCTCGGTCCTCCAGCACTCAACTCCCACCCGCGGAGGGCGATTCATCAACTCGAGAAGGAGGGGGGAAACTCGGAAGGCTGAAGTCGCTGCTCGGGCGAATCTTGAAGAGGAGAGGGTCCGCCGACTCTGCCCGATAGCTGCTCTTTTCGCTCAAATCTTTATTATTCGGACGGAATTCTGGGGGGGCTTCGTTGAGTTCTGTGGACTTTCCCCTCAGGGAGCTATTCCAGCAGAGAGAGAGGGATTACCTCCTGTCTAACGTGAAGGTGAGCATGCGCTCCGCGGTGGAGAACATCGAGGTAGGGGACCTCAAGGTCGAGAAACTGAGGGAGGGAGAGACAGCAGAACTCCCCAGGTGGGTCGCGGAGGAGTTCGCTAGCCTTGGCCTCGCAGAAGTCGCTGAGGAACCGTTCGAGACTGAGATACTGAAGTCTCTGAGTAGAGAGAAGATGATCGGAGCCTTCCAGCTCTCGAACCTCGCCCCAGACTTTTATCTCAGGATGAAGAGGAGGCTCGCCTACCTACGCGATGCGGCTGGAGCGGGGAGGGTGAGGAAGGAGGATTACGAGAGACTCAGGGCTAGCAGCTACGACCTCATCGGGATAAGGCTGGGTAAGCTTCTCGCTCTTTCGAGCTCCTCGACGACGCTCTCGGCTATCGCCGACAAGCTCACACCCGAGGAGAAGGTCTTCTTTGCCAGCTCGCAGTCGCTCACGAAGGAGTGGAGGACCACGCTGCTCGGAGTGAAGGCCTAGTTGGCAACCCTCGCGACGCGAAAGCTCTCGGAGCAGTTCGAGGAGTTCCTCAAGACGGTGACGAGCAAGAGCGGGGAGTACGTCTACAGGTCAAGCATTTCACAGCTGGCGGGGTCTGGCGGAAAGTCTCTTGTCGTTGAGTACGAGGACCTCCTTAGGTACGACGACGAACTTGCAAAGAGACTCCTGGAGGAGCCCGACAAGACTCTCGAGTCATTCAGGACAGCCGCCTTCGAGACTCTCAGGTCGGAAAGCCCGAGCTACGCCGACCACGTTGCGAGGCTGCTAGCTGTGAGGATAAAGGGAATCCCAGATAGGGTTCCCTTGAGGAAGGTCGATACCTCCCACATCGACAAGATGATCGCCGTCTCTGGGATGGTTGTGAGGTCATCGGAGCTGAGGCCCCTGATGACGGAGGCCGCCTTCGTCTGCGAGAAGGGCGACCTGACGTACCAGAAACAGGACGACATGCTGATGAAGAAGCCCCTGATGTGCGAGACCTGCGATTCAAGGAACCTCGAACTCGACAGGAAACGCAGCAAGTTCATCGACTACCAGATCCTGAGAGTCCAGGAGCTTCCCGAGGAGCTCCCGGCGGGGCAGCTCCCCCAGTTCTTCGACGTAAACGCCGAGGGGGACATCGTGAATTCTGCGAGGCCCGGCGACAGGGTTGTCCTGACGGGGGTGATGAGGGCGGTTCCGGACTACTCGACCGGGCAGCTCAAGATGAGGCTCTTCAAGTCGCAGATAGATTGCAACCACATCGAGGTCATCGGGAAGGAGCCGGAGCACGTGCAGATTACGAGGGACGACGAGGCCCTAATCAGAAGCGTGGCTTCCCGCCCGGATGCGTACCAGAAGCTCATCGCCTCAATCGCCCCGGCGATAACGGGCCATGAGCCGGAGAGAGAAGCGATACTACTCCTACTGGCGGGAGGGGTGGCCACTCATCTCCCAGATGGGACGAAGCTCAGGGGTGACATTAACGTGTTATTCGTGGGTGATCCTGGCTGCCTCGTCGCTGACGAAAGGGTGGTTTTGGGCAACGGCGCAATTGTGAAGATAGGCCAGGTCGGGAACGAACACTTGCAACCGCTCAACGTTCAGGTGTTAACGGGCGAAGGAGGAGGTCGGAGAGCGATGGCGACCAAGTTCCACATGTACAGGAGTCATAGAATAGTCGAAATATTGACGGAATCGGGGAAGAGCATCAAGGGCACTCCTAACCACCCTCTCCTGCGCGTATGCAATGAGAATGGGAGATTGGTGAGATCGTGGTACAGGCTGGACAGGTTCAAGGTTGGCGATAGAGTGGCCGTAGTCACGGGGTTCCCGTGCACAATCAGAGAGTTCGTAAGAACGAATTTCGTTGCGGTCGAGAGACACAAGTTCGGGCCAAAGTTCAACGCCAGACTCCCAGACCGAATGACACCACAACTTGCAGCCTTTTGTGGGTACGTGCTCGGCGACGGATGGATTTCCAACGATTCACAACGTTTTGGATTCGTTGTTGCTGAGCCCGAGTTAGACATCATGCCAATGTTGCTCACGGTGGTTAAGGAAGTCTTTGGCTTGGAACCTGATATTTCGAGGCGCTTGATAAAGGGAAGAAAGGTGCCATTGCACTATGTCCACATGAGCAATAAGGACGTAGCCGCCAATCTCAGCTTTCTTAGGCAGAAGAGAGTCCCAGATATGGTACTTCGGTCCGGGAACACGGTTGTTTCATCATTTCTCAGGTGGCTCTATGAAGCCGACGGGTCAGTCTTTGCGAAAGGAAGGGGCTCACGAGCAATTTCCCTTAAGGCCAAGGACATCGAACTGCTTCGGGACGTCCAAGTTCTCTTGCTGCGTTTTGGAATCCACTCGAGAATAGTCGGCAGTGCTCTCCTCATAAGAAGGGGAGAGGACATGTCCAGGTTTGCAAAGCATATCGGGTTCGCTTCGGCTAAGAAGAAAGCGATTCTCAAGAGTCTCAATGCCGACGCTCAGAACTTCGGAAGAGTGCACCGCCAGAGGAGCGAGAGAATCGTAAGCATCTCCAGACACG
>VBPK01000137.1 GCA_005877225.1 Nitrososphaerota archaeon | reverse complement strand
GGAGGGCGAACCGCGGTCATAGGCTGCCACCCTGAATGCTCTCTGGTTGAGTACCAAATACCCGGTTGGAGGTATCGGTGACAATCTGTATGGATTGTCACCTCTCAGTCGTCCTCGCGTCGCAGTTCCTCAAGAGAGACCGTCTTACCAGATTGGACTTGCTTCGCGCGCGAGCAATTTCCCGCTCGAGCGTTCCCCGGGCTCCGTCTTTGATTTCGACGGCTCTCCGCTCAAGATCTCGAAGATCGTCCAAAACTCCTTGTCGGCTGGCGAACTGCCGCATCCGTCGGAGGCCGAGCCGCTTCCTCTGGCGGACATAGATGCCGAGCGCGTCCTCGACATCCTGCTCGCTCCCATAGACGAGCTTCATCACGATCGTGTGCTCCGGGTCGGCGATCGGCAACGTCGTGTTGCGCCATCGGACGCTCACGGAATGTCGAATCGCGTCCTTCGCGGTAGGCCTCGCGGCCGGAACGAGATTCAAGTGGAACTCCGAGCGCGCGTCGTGAACCGTAAACAGCGATTTCTCCGCGAGCGCATCCCGAAGGTCATCGGCGCTGACGCGAAAGCCTTGGCGGCGGAACGCCTCGGCCAGGCTGTCCGCACGTCCCTCCCCGTAATCCACAATCACATCCACGTCGGCCGTCGTCCTCGGGACCCCAAAGGCTCCTACCGCGAGAGCGCCCACGAAGACGTGATCCATCCCCGCTGCGCGGAGGGACCGCTCCGCCGCCTTAACGACGGCGACGAACGAGCGCCGCTTCTCCGGCATCTCGGAGGCTCCAGATCGAATCAACCATGTCCGCGGTCATGTCGAGCGTGCGACCCGAGGATACGGTCCGGAGTCGGATCGCCGATCGGACCAAGGTCCGTTCGCGGTACTCCTCCCGTGGGCCTTGGACCGATTGACGCACGGTCCTAAGGAGGACTTGTCAGTATTTAGGTATTCCCGGAGGGTGAACGAAACGCGGGGTCTCGTCGGCCCAAACCGTGTGGAGGACTGTGACAGTTCTATCGCCGGTGCCACGTGATGATTTGGAAGCTAATGCCATCCAGAGCGTCCGCTGTGAACCGAGCGAGGGAGGCTATTTAGGCGGGTTGACCGGTTCTTCCGCTGACTCATTGGAGGTGTTCGGATCGACCCGCTGTTGCTGGTCCTTGTCGTGGCGGCCGCCGCGGCCGGCGTCGCTGCGGCCGTTTGGTATCGGCGACGGCAGGTCGCACGCGCCCTTATCAGATTGAGAAAGGCCGAATCCGATCTCCGCGAAATAGACAACGCTCTCGAGGCTTTCGTCCTTTCTGGCAATTACATCCCCGAGTCAGTTCGGCGACCCCTCGGCGCGAAGGTTGTCCAGATTGCAGAAAGTAGCTTGCCCTCGATCGCCAAGGTTGTACGCCGGGTACGAGACAGCGGGATACGGCAGCAATCGGAGGTCGCTCTTCGCCATGGAGGTGAACTGCGGCGCATTCTCGAGGATCACAACGACAAGTACGCCAAGCGCGTCATGGCCGAGCATTCGAAGTTACTGGTTGACGACCTCAACGCCGACGAGGCACAACGTAAGGCAATCGTCCGCGACGATGTTCGCAACCTCGTGATTGCCGGGGCAGGTTCCGGAAAGACACGTACGATTGTCGGCCGGATCCGATTCCTTCTGGAGCGCAAGGTTCCTCCCACCGCCATCTTGGCCGTCACGTTTACGAACAAGGCAACCGAGGAAATGCAGGATCGCCTGAGGCAGATGGGAGTAACGATCGCGGATCGCGAGAAGGGGGGCGTTACCGTCTCAACCCTCCACGCCCTAGGCAAACGCGTCGTCCAAGCCGTCGCAACCGGGCCCCTCAGCGTCGCCGACGACCGATGGACGGATTCCCTGGTTGCCGCGGTGCTGCGAGAGGCAAGGACCGGGCAGGACCCGCGGCTCGCTCAGCTCTACCTCAAGGCGATCCTCAACTTCCATCGAAGCGAACACGAGACGGCGCCTGCGGTCGGCGGGGACAAGACGTATCGAACGCTGCGAGGGGAGCACGTCCGATCGATTGGCGAACGGATGATCGCGGACTTCCTCTTCTTCAACCATATTGACTACAAGTACGAGGCCAAGGCGTCCTGGGCCAGCGTCGGTGGCGGACGCGGCGCCTATCACCCCGACTTCACTCTTCCCGAAAGCGGGGTCTCCATCGAATATTGGGGAGTCAACCGAGCCGGCGAGGTGCCGGCGGGATGGACGACTTCAACCGCTGAGTACAAGCAAGGCATGGCGTGGAAACGAGCTCAATTCCACCGCGAAGGAAAGACGCTCATCGAATTCTACGATTATGAGCGAACAGAGGGGACGCTGGAGGCGGCACTTCGAGAGCGGTTGACTCGTAGCAGTATCACCTTGCGGCCCATGACATTCGAAGAGGTTGGGAAGTCTCTCGGGGATCTGAAGTACATCGGTAGCTCGATTGAAAAACTGCTCGTTCAATTCATCACCAACGCGCGTGCGATGCGGCGGGAGCCGAAGGAAATCCAACCGCAGCTTCAGAGGTCGACACCACGAGTCCACCACTTTGGGCTTCTCGGAATTGCGGTGCTGGAGCGATATCAGGCCGCGCTCTCCGCTGAAGGCCGGATCGACTTCTCCGACATGCTGCACCAGGCTGCCGATATCTTGGAGAGGGGCACCAATCCCCTTCCGAATTTTGAGCATGTACTCGTGGACGAATTTCAGGACACCTCGGCCGCGATGGCGCGGTTCTTGAAGGCTCTCGTCGCGGTAACGGGGGCTCGCCTTTTCGCGGTCGGCGATGACTGGCAGGCGATCTACGGTTTCGCAGGCGGAGACGTGGATCACATCATCAATTTCGAGTCGCACTTCGGTCCCGCCTCGACCACCATGCTGAACGTGAACTACCGGTCTCCCGCGGTCATCGTGGAGGCGGGCGCGGCACTCATTGCACGCAATCAAAAGCAGGTACCCAAACAAGTCGTCATCTCCAGCCGGGAGCCGGGGGAAGCGTACGTGTATGAAGTGTCCGATGACGACTCGGCGATAGTAGATCGCACGGCCTCGCTCGTCCGTCAAGAGCTTCGCCAAATCCCTGCAGACCGTATCCTCGTCCTAAGCCGAACCAATCATCTGCTGGACGACATCATCGAGGCCTGCCGACGGAATGGAGTTCCTGTGGGGAAACCGGATCGGGACGTGCAGGGAGTACGCATCCTCTCTGCCCATAAGGCGAAGGGATTGGAGGCCGACGTCGTCATCGTCGCTAACGCCAGCGATCACCTTTTCGGTTTCCCTTCCAAGGTCGAGAACCCGGACGTGTTGGAGCCCGTGCGCATGAGCGCTGGGGATGCGCCGGCTGAGGAACGGCGGCTGTTCTATGTCGCGATTACGCGTGCCATGAAGCGCCTCCATCTGGTCACCCGACAAGGTCTACCATCTCCCTATCTTGCTGAGATCGAAGGTGGG
>VBPK01000136.1 GCA_005877225.1 Nitrososphaerota archaeon | reverse complement strand
GTTTGATTCCCAAACTCGAATGTTACGATTCCTGTGCAGACGCATGGGGTTCTTACATCGGGGGTAGCTTACGGAGTTTGATTACTACAGGTAAAGGGCACCCCGACTAGTAAGAAAAAGGGGATGTGGAAAGGCTCCTCTAGGCGTCGAGCAGGAGCTGAAAATCGCCGAATGAGCAAGACGCAGGGCGGCCTCGAACGGGCGATTTATTAGGCAACAACCTCCGGCAATTCGAAACCCTTAAATTTCCTTGAAGTAAGGAAGTATTACTTTGAAGCAGTACCAGGTTACGAAGAAGCTTCAGGTCACGATTCCCAAGAAACTCGCGGAGAAGGCTGGAATTGAGCCTGGCGACTCCGTGGTCTTCGACGAGGCGGACGGAGAGATCACGCTCAGAAAGGCGGGCTCCCCGCGAAGAAACGCGAAGGAACTGAGTCTTGCAATGGAGGAATTCGCCTCCGACCTGAAAAGGATAGCGCCTCGGATAAATGAAGCAGGGCTTCTCCTGAATGAAAATCTTCATAGACACATCGGTGTTAAGTGACCTCAAGCTTCCGGAGGTTGCCGACGAGATGGTGAAGCGGAGGCTTGGGGCAGACGAGTTCTACCTTTCAGCCATAACTCACTTCCAAGTACTGTGGGGATACTCCTCAGCCGGCCTCTCTGCAGAAAAGTACGAACGATTGCTTGAAGTTACGGAGATGGGGATAGCCCCCGTGACCCGTCTCGATTCTGAAGAAGCTGCCAGGATGAAACCGAAGAGGGGCGACTTGCTCGACGCCCTCATTGCTGCGTGTGTCAAGAGGCATGACGCAAACATATGGACCAGTGACAAGGATTTCCTGAAATTCCTCCCAAAAGCCCGCACTAGGCTCGTCTAGTTAGAGCTGCAACGCCTTCCAAGAGGTCTGCGCCAGTCGGAGTTGAGGATGCCATCACAGTTGTTCAAATCCATCACGGTCCGGCGACCGCATATTTTGTCCTCTCTCTCCTTTAGGAGGTAGGATTAGCTGCTGCAAAATTTTCAGGAAGTAGCCTAGTGTATATTCAGGCTCACGGTTTGGGTGCCTTCATCGATGATGATGAAGGCATAGCCCTTCCGTATATGCGGTCAAGCATTTCCCAACTGTTCTGAACCACATCTGCTCGGGCGTCCTTGACACCTCTGATTGATGTTACAATGCCTACTATTTCATGAAGAGCGGATAGCTTGGTGACAAAGAGATTGAAGAAACCAAATGCTCGGTTTCCGACTTGCGTTCTAACGAGATAACTATCAAGACTGGAAGCAATTTCTTCGTTTGCCTTGTTTTGATCTCCGGTTCCCGAATATTGGACCAAGAGATCAACCATAAGGGCCCCTTCCAGGGCGCTCGACTCTAAACTTGGAACAATGAAAACAGCTTTTCCTTCGATAAGACGCGATATCCTGCGTCTAACTGTCCGACTCGAAAGACCCAACTCCCCAGCAACCTCTGAATATGGTTTCCTCGGATCTCTTGAAATTGCAGAAATTATTTCGATATCCGTAGAGGATGGCTTCAGTTCGCATTGTGGAAACCAAATATTAAAGACGGCTAACGATTTTGCGCCTGCCAAACCTTCAATTGTTCTGACCAGTCGCGAGCGTGCTCGTGAGTTTTCGTAGGCGCAGACAACCCACGCCGATCCGTTAAAGTGTTCGATAAGAGCGATGACGTTTGGTGATACGGTCGACCATTGTATCAGCTTCTCTCTCGAGGCTAGTTGGTAGCCCACGAGAATCTGGACTATACTAACTCCAGACAGCGTTGGGTTGGCGAAAACTCTCCAACCCCTCACAAACCCTCCGTGTTGGAGCTTCTGAATCCTATTCCTGACCGTTAGTTCATCTACGCCGAGCTTTCTTGAAATCTCCCTAAACGAGCGCCTTGGATTCATGGAGAATGGCTCTGGCAAGTCGCCCTGCCACAGGGAACGGAATATCAGTACATCAGTTCTGTCCATTGTTTATTGTTCCACTCCGGACTGTTCCGTGCGCACGGACTTGTCCCATTTGCTTGTTATGATTAAAGGAAGTGTTAAGATGTTTTGGGAGAGACAAGAGATTGTTGGAGTCGCAGCAAGAATGGAAGGGTCTCCGAAGAGTTGGCGGCCTTTCTCTAATTCTAGCCGGCGCGTTGTACCTTATCAGCATCGGTCTTTTTGTTCCCTTAGGAATCCCGCCATCGGAGGGAAGTGCGTTCCTTAACTTTGTGTTCCAAGACAGATCGACACTCCAGTTCATCTTTGCGGCATTCTTCTTCATTGACGTGCTTCTAGTTGTGGGAGTCGCATCTCTGTACTTCTGGCTAAGACAGGGACGGGCTTCCGTTGTGATTGGTTGTATCCTTGGAGTGGTGGCCCTGACGGTAGACCTCGTGAACAGCGTCTTTACCTATTCGCTGCTTGGAATGAGCAGCGCTCTTGCGGCGTCCTCGAATGACGCTCAGCGAATGGCATTTGGAGCAGCAGGCCAGCTTCTCTCTATAGTAATTCAGGGCATCGGTCTGCAATTCTTCTACATAGTGTTCTCAATTACAATCATCGCCGTTAGCCTAAGCGCTCCGAAGATTGTTGGCAAAGTTACGAGCTACGTTGGAGTGGTCGCGGGAGTTGCTGGAGTTGCCGCAGGGATACTGGCGATGATCCCCTTGAGTGTCTTATGGCCCGTGTGGTTTATCCTGGTAGGCTCCAAGCTTTTTGGCTTCAGAAGTACCTAGAGCAAATCTGTTGAAACCCCGATGACGGATTCGTATTGCTATCCCCTGTTTGTTTCGGGGTGTCTTTCTACGTCGAAGGAGTGTGGCGGATAGCATGGCGGATAAAGCGACCGCCCAAAACGTCCACCACAACTAAAGGGCACCAATATGGGTGCTCCGTAAAATCGCCGAATGACCAACTCAGCAGCTTACACGTAATCTCGAGGCTCCTTCACTCGAAATTCTCAATCAAGAACGCCGAACTGGAAAAGCCTAGCCCTTGAACTCAACAGACAGTTCCCGCAAGGTCCTCCCGAGGTTTTCGACGGCATGGGACTCGCCATCGTCTGACCAAGAAAACTCTCCCTTCTTCACGTTGAACACCCTCGACTTCCCATATTCATCCATGGATTTGATTTTGCCCTTGTTCACGGAGTAGGAGAGACCTTTGTTGTGGGAGTGCATTGGAATCCTCTGGTCCTTTCTCATTGTGATTTCGATGACGCGGACTACCTCGTTCTCGAAGACCACCTTCGCAGACCTCGGAGCTACTTTGAGGATGTGCCTAGCCAAGGCCTTGGCAGCAGTTCCTGTGCTTGCCATATTTCAGGATACCTACCTGCAGCCATGAGATTCTGGTACGCGATAAAGAACGAGGAACTGCCGAAACTCGACGCCATCATCCAGGAGATGTTCGCGGAGTTCGCCGCCCTCTCCGGCGTCAAGCAAGAGCTGAAAATCGCCGAATGAGCAAATCCGGGGCCTCGTACACCAAAGTCGCGGAAATCAAGGGGCCCCTCCTTGTCGTCCACGAAGTGATACCTGAACTTGAAATCTGCGGTCGCCGGTTCTTTAACTTAATTGGGTTCTAAATCCCATCGGACGTACTGATTTTCGGTCCTCTCAGGTAAACAAAGTGCGTCGCTGGGACTGCACCCAGCTCACTGGGCGGAAGACCCTGGATTACCTCCTCAGAACGTCGATGAAAATCTGAGTACAGAGCGGGAAAGCATGTTGCAGGCTAGAGGGCCAAGGCCTCAGTCATTCTTGGGCCTGCTTCCCGTTATCACGACTGACTCAGCTCCGAAAGTCTTCGTCAGTCGCTTGGTGTTCTCTGATGGACTCGACGCAAAGTAATCCAGCCTCTTGATGACCCTAACGTCTTCGAATCCCGCCTCTTTTATTGTTCTGATATACTCGCTCTCGACCGCTGCTCCACCAATGCAATCAGCCCAAAGCTGGGGAATCAGACCACAGACCTTCTGCACGTTGCTCTGTACGACGATATCGCAGATTTGGATCTTCCCTCCCGGTTTAAGGACTCTGTAAATCTCATGGAAAGCCTTCCCCTTCTCCGGGACCAGATTGAGAACCCCATTGCTCGTCACCACGTCCACGCTGGCCTCATCCAAGGGGATTCTGGTAGCGTCTCCCTTTAGTATCTTTACGTTCTTCGCTCCCATCTTTTCGATGTTTGCTCTAGCCTTCTCTATCATGGCGTCGGTGATGTCGAGGCCGTCTGATTGCCCTCGCGGCGTGTGGATAACCCACCCCTGCAAATGATTCGAGTGCGGATTCGGGAATCTTCTCGATCTCCTCCGAATAGCCCACGAACCGGAGCGCCTCCCTTCCGAGGGGGAAGTGGTACTTCTTCTGAGGATTGGTCGCAACCTGAGTGTAAAGGCCCTTCACAGCGTTCGTGATTATTTCATTCATCTTATCGTGAGATTCCCGCTGAGAGAAGCCGGCAACGTGGGAGGCCTTTGCCTGTTCTAGGCTCATCCTTGATTTCGTTGGTCCGGGATTGTACTTCCACCCTGTGGCGCCGAAAGCGAATTCACGACTTTCGACCAGTCCGCCCGCTGCCAGGATTTTCATCCGCCCTTCTACCTCAAACGGAGAAATCCCGAAAACCTCAGTCAGCTCCCTCGGAAAGATTGTTGCTACCGCGTGTCGCTCAAAGTACTCAAGTATATCGACAGGAACTCTTTTTTCTAATTTGACTCCCGCCACCTTCTCCACCGTTGTCTGATGCTGACCGGCTTCGAACACGTTGCTGACGGCCAACGCCTTCCCTGTTCGCCTGTTCGCGTAGAGCAGCGTGAGGAAATTGACGTTCATCTCCGCCTTGTCATGCTCGAAGAGGGACTTCGCTTTGCCGGACCTGATGTCGCGCCCAAGTCGGGCTGGGTCCAAGCCCACTTCTTTCCCAACTTCTACGAGAGACTCCTCGCTGGAAACGTCCTTGGCATCCAGTGCGATAACTTCCATCAATCTCCGTAGGAACCGCTCGGCGACCACCTCTCCCTGAAGTTGGGCCGCCTTGAACGCTATGCAGGCAGGCCAGGTCGTCTGCACCCCAGATTTGAGGTAGTATTCGTTGTCCGCGGGCATCCCCGTCAGCGAAGTGCTTTCCGTTACCCAAGCCTTCAGCGCCTGATCATCGACGACATCGTATTCTCTCCTCCACTCCGACACGTCGTCGGTGATGCCCCCCATCTTGTAGACAACGTTAATCTGGTCCCCGTAGACTTCCTTCAAACTGCTGAGGACCGGCTCGAGCCCCCAGCTCCACCAGCACCAGGGGTCAGCAAAGTGTATGACGTCTACGAGCGCATCATGCCTGTCTTCGCTGGTTACCACGGACGACCTAGTTTGCGGTCCTACATATAGAATGTGCGGGAGCCGGCCGCCCGTAATGTACAAACCCGATGACGCTTGACTTCTGAACAAATCAATTCGGAATCCAAGCCCGGACTCGACCTCGGGCGCGCCACCGTCCTGGGCACCCCCGAACGCACCGGCTCCATCACCCTCATCGGGGCCGTCTCTCCGGCGGGCGGCGACTTCACCGAGCCCGTCACCTCCCAAACAATCCGCTTCATCCGCACCTTCTGGTCG
>VBPK01000135.1 GCA_005877225.1 Nitrososphaerota archaeon | reverse complement strand
TGGGATATGTGGCAACCACGCGGAACGAGACGGAGTTGGGCACAGGGAGCAGCCTTCACCCGTGTTGAGAGGTTCAACCCCCCATGCAACAACAGCAAGAACTTCAAGCTCGTCCGCCCCATCGCAGGGTCAAAGGCAGACGCGCCAGGCGGGCCTTTCACCGTCTGTTTCTGTTGTCGACCGCGGTTTTTCTTACAGCCTCGGCCGCGCTTTCCTTCCCTCCTCTCGCGAATGGCTATGCAGACTCGTTGTTCGGCTACGTAACCATCCTTGACACTCCAGACCTGGCTTCCGCACTGCGAAGCGCGCAGTCGAGCGGCGTGGTGATGGCAGTGCATGGGTGGAGGCATGAGAATTTCTCTCAGCTGAACCCGGAGCAGGCGAGACAACTCGTAACCAAATCGATTCAGGTCTTCAGGGAAGCGGGGATCGTTCCGAGAGCCTTCGTCGAGCCGTACGACACCGTTCTCTCTGCGGGAGTCGCAGAGGCGATCGAGAGTGAAGGCTTGCCCATAGCCCTCCCTTACACGCGGCCGTACGAGTTCCTGAACGCCTCCTATGAATATCTCTATGCGTGGGCGTGGCGTAACATGACTGGCTTTCTAGACCTTAGGTTCGTGGGCTCGGAAGCGATGATTATTCAACAGCAACCCCGCTACGTCGTCTTGCACGTTCAGGACTGGAACATCTATTCTAAGAAACTGGTGTCGGTTTTCCTTGGTTCGACCAGCAGGACCGACGTGGTCGTCAGGGTGGACGACATCAACCCGAACACTCCCCCCTCCGTGATCAACGACATGGCGTCGCTCCTGAAGTACAAGTCCGTGGAGGAGCTCGCCTTCGCAGTAATTCCTTCTGCCCCTCTGAGCGACAATCACACCATCGGGGGCGTTGGCAACAGCATGATCCTAACCGGCTACTGGGTCTTCTACGTTGCCACAGCGTTTTTTCCCGCCTGCTTCCTCTTCATGTGGCGTTACACATCTAGCGACGATTCAGACCCGGAAGGTTCGCCCCACAGCCTCGCCGGATACGAATCGCCGAAGGTCTCCGTAATCGTCCCCGCGTACAATGAAGAGAAACGGATTTGGGAATGCCTCGAATCAATTTCGAGACAGGATTACAGAGGAGCGATGGAGGTGATAGTGGTCAATGACGGTTCGACCGATGGGACGGCGGCGGTCGCGTCCAGGTACCCCGTCAAATTGATCAACCACACGACCAACAGGGGCAAGGCCAGCGCGCTGAATTCGGGGGTTGGAGAGTCAAAAGGCGAAATCCTCGTTTTCTCGGATTCCGATTCGCGGATGGAGAAAAGCTCCGTAAGACTTCTGGTCGAGTACCTGCAGAGGAACAGAGACGTGGGCGCTGTCGCAGGCTGCCTGGAGGTGGGCGGGACGGATAAGAGCATCATGATGTACTTCCAAGCGATTGAGTATAAGATCGGCCAGCGGGTCGATAAGTTCCTTCAGGGCAGGTCGGGTAGCGTCCTGGTGTGTCCGGGACCGCTCTCTGCTGCGAGGCGGAGCCTCGCTTCAGAGTTCCCGTTCAACGAGCACAGTGTAATCGAGGACGCCGACTTCACATCAAGACTTCTGAGGGCGGGTATGCAAGTCGGAATGGAACCAAATGCCGTCGTCTACACCGACGTCCCGAGGTCCATCAGGGCGTGGGCCAAACAAAGGAAGAGATGGTGGGCCGGTTTTCTGGAACTCTGGAAGGCCCAGAAGCCTTGGTCAACTCGAAACTCTTGGATGATACTCAACTACGTTCTCGGGTATGTCGTTAGCCTGCTGTCGCTACTGCTCATGGTGCTGCTCCCTTACTTCGCCGCAACGTACGCACTTCCGATGATCGAGATCGAGCGTGGATTGCTCTTCGCCTTGTTTCCAATCGTCTTCTTCATGGCGCTCTATGCTCCCTTCCTAGCGAAGGAGAAGAAGATGCTCCTCCTGCTCCCGGCATACTCCACCGTCTACTACCTGATGAAGACCGTTCTGCTATCCTACCTCTACCTCAGGTACCTCGTCAGAGCGAAGTACTCGGTCAAATTCGGCTCTAGAAAAATCATGGTCAGGTGGTGAGCCGGTGAGCAAGCGTAGAATCGCCTACTTGGTCGCTTTCGTGGTTATCTTGGGAGCAATTTTCCTAGCCGAGGTCCGCCTGCCCGGGAATCTTCCCTTCGGAGGGGGCGCCTCAACTTCGGTGACGGGTCCACACGAGAGCTGTACAAGCAGGTGGAACGTTACCGGCTATTTCACTCCCGTCGAGACAGACTACACAGGGCCCGCGCAGACGGTTACTATCAACGGCACGGCGAGGTCTTTCTACTCATCCTTCCTCGAGGACGTTCAGGTTGAGGGATGGGGGCAGACTAAGGAGGGGAAC